>JAJYPH010000097.1 GCA_021795575.1 Bacillota bacterium | reverse complement strand
GGCCTGGACGGCCAGGACATCCGCCTGGGCGGCCGAGATAGCGGGCGTCGAGCCGCTCGGCGGCGAGGACGACGGGCTCTTGGGCTGCTCGGACGACAGCTTCTTCAGCAGGATGTTGCCCGTCATACCCACCTTCACGTCCCACACCTGTCCCTGATACAGCACGTGCACATCCCACACGGATTGTCCCTGATAGGTGTCGGCCGACGTGTGCGTGACCGCACCGCCGCCCACCGCCGCTACGGCGTCCTGGCCGGCCGCAGTGGCGGAGATGCCGCTGGCGCTGGTGAGATGCACGGCGGCCCGCGGGGCGCCCAGCGACACGTGTGCCGCTGCCATCGCCACGGGTGTGGCCGTCATCGCGACCGCTGCCATGATGCTCCATAGGTGCTTCACTCGGATCCCTCCGTTCGTTGGTCGGTTCCCACTGCGGTGACGCAGCGCTAAGGTGAAACCCAGGCCAGCGTAGCCGGTGAGTGTGACGGCACCATGACAGATCCGACACGATCCAAAAGATTTTTTGGGGGCAGCACGCCAGCAGCGCCTATTGAACGAGATAGGTGTGCGATCCCGGGAAGGAGTCCACGACCTTCTGATTCCAGATGACCTGGTCGCTGCCGCCGGGCATGCGGATCCACCGGCCCACCACCGCCCCCTGGATGACGTCGTTGCCGCCCGGGAGATAAATCTGGCCATCTGGGGAATAAATGACCCCGTAGAGGGGGTTGCTGCCCCCCGTCACCACGATGTTGCCGCCTAATGGGTTGCTGGGGGTGCTTCCGCTCGAGGGATTGCTGCCCTTGCCCCCCACGCCCGGGGCGGGAAACGCCGCGATGGTGGTGGCGTTGGGCGTTTGGGTGCCTTGGTTGGTCGATCCACCCCCATGGATGACCACGTTGCCCCCCTCGGCCACAACGTAGCCGTTGACCGTGTTGCTACCCCCGGTGATGACGATGCTGCCGCCGCTGGCGGTGAGGTTGCCGTTGGCCACCAGGCCGCCGCCCGTGCACACAAAACTGCCGCCCACCACCTCGACGGACCCGTTGATGGTCCAGTTGCCGCCCGACAGGATGAAGTTCCCGTGCACAATGTAGTTCCCCGTCAGGATCGGCCCATGGGGGCCCTGGGACACGCCGGTGCCGCCGCTGGAACTGGTGTAGTGCAGCTCCTGATCGACGTCACCCCCCGTTTCCACGTCGAGGTATTCGCCGTTGTCTGATTGATTGGCGAACAGGGTATTCGCGTTGGTGGGGGTCATCGGGGGATTGTTCCACACCTCCATGGGCATGTTGGGCGCATTGGTGGTCACCGACCCGTAGCAACTGTGCGAGGCCGTGCTGGTGCACGGACCACTGGTGGCGGTGACGGATCACTGCCCGCTGTAGGCACCGCCCACCGTGTTCAAATTGCCGGTGATGTGGTAGCCCCCACCACTGAGATACAGCGAGTTGTTGGTGTGAATGCTGCCTTTGACGTAGTCCTGGCCGCCCGTGATGGAGAGAGCGGTCTGTTGCGAGCCAGAAAAGATCGCATATTAAAAGTCCGGCCCGGGGCCGGTCGCCGCCACGGCCACGGCAGTCACGGTGAAAGATTTATAGCCGAACAGCGCGGCGAAAAAGGGGGGAACCTGCTGCGACGCCTGCGCCAGGACGGTGCTCGGCATCTTGGGGTTGGGATTCACGACCACCGTCCCATGCGCCTTGGGATCGTTGATCTGGATGACCCGCGCTTGGTCGCCGGGCGCCTGGGTGTCGCCCGCGGCCAGCGCCTGGCCCCCGGCCAGTGCTGCCGCATCGACGGCATTTTGTAGTGTGGTGTGCGCCAGGTACACGGCGCCTACGGTGAGACTGGCGGCCGCCATCCCTAGGAGCACCGGCAACAACAGCAGGACCAAAATCAATGATTGACCCGACCGCCCGGAGGACGCGTCGTTTGCCGGTCGCGAAAACACTGAGATTCCTCCTCTGGTGTCACGCCGGTCGTCGTCAGTATTGCTTGGGCAGCGTACCGTGACAAAAGCCACTGGAATTTACCCTTGAAGTACCGGCGGAGTTTGTCAAGCGTATGCGTGCGATTTTGCACCGGACCCTGGTGCTTCCGGCCGCTCAGCCGGGGGGCGACTCGGGCCCACTGTGGTAACGTTTGGAGAGGGTCCGCGCCATCCAATCTCAGTGAGGGAGGCCGTAAGGCCATGAAAGATGCCGACGTGCCAATGCAAGAACCCGGGACCGCGCCCGCCCCGGCTTGGAGGTTTCCCCGCCCCGACCTGGCCGAATTTTTTCGTACCCACGTGATCCTGAACTTCGATGTGGACGATGCCGAAAGCCGCATCGTGTTCACCAGCAATCTGGGCGGCGAGCATTACAATCTCTGGGGCATGAGTCTCACTGGCAGCGCGTACCCGTACCCGCTGTCCCACCAAAACCAAGTGGCGCACGACGTGCGGCTCGATCCCCAGGGACGCTATATTCTCGCGTCGTTTGACCACGACGGGGACGAACTGACGCAGCTGTACCTGCTGCCGCCGGGCGGCGGCGCGCTGACGCCGCTGGTGGCGTCGGACGGGCACCGGATGCTGCTGCCGCTGTTGTCGGACGACGGCAATCGGGTGTACTACTCGACGGACCGGGTGGACCCGCAGCATCTGTCGGTGCACTGCCGCGAGCTGGGCACCGGGGAAGAAACAGAGCTCATGCGCGGGCAAGACGCCCCCACGGTGGTGGCGGTAGTGTCGCCCGACGAGTCCTCGTTTGTGGTGGTGAAGTCGTACGTCAACACCAACCAGCCCGCGTTTCTCATGACCCCCGACGGCCAGCTGACCCCCATGGTGCCGGACCCCTCGGTGCCGTACCGACTCTTGGATGGCGCCTATGTGAATCCCGACGAGATTGTGTTCACCACCAACTATGGGGCGGATGTGGCGTATCTCGCGCAGTATTCCCGGCGCACCGGCCAGTTTCGCGCCGTGGCCCACTTTGCCCACGATGCCAGCCACCTGGCGGTTCACCGAGCCAGTGGGACCGCGTACGTCGTCACCCAGGAGGGGGTGCGGGACGTGCTGCACCGGTGCGATCTGGCCACCGGGGCGCTGTCGGCCGAGCCGCTGCCGGTGGGGATTGTGGAGGGCTTGGTGGTGAAGCCGAGCGGAAGCCTCTATCTCTTGGGCCGCAGCGACGTGGAACCCTTGAATCTCTGGCGCCGCCCGCCGGGGGGGGCCTGGGAGCGGCTCACCAACAATCGGGTGATGGGCATGACGCCCGAGGACCTGGTGCCGGCGGAGGTGGTCACCTACCCAGCCGACGACGGTACGCCCATCGAGGCGCTGTGGTTTGCTGCCCGCGCGGACGTCGCGAACGGATTTACCATTGTCTGGCCCCACGGAGGGCCTCAGGCGGCGGAGCGCAAGATGTTTCGCGCGTTTTTCCAGTTTGCCCTGGCCCGCGGCTACAACGTGTGGGCGCCCAATTATCGGGGGTCGACGGGCTACGGCGCGGACTTCATGCAGCGCGTGAACCGGGACTGGGGTGGGGCGCCGCGGCGGGACATGCTGACGGGCATCGATTGGCTGGTGGGAACCGGCCGAGCCGACGCCACGCGGCTCTATTGCGTGGGGGGAAGCTACGGCGGCTATATGACGCTGCTGCTGCATGGCCGGGACGCGGACCGCTTTAGGGCGTTCGTGGACATCTTCGGCCCCTCCAACCTCATCACGTTTGCGAACAGCGCGCCCGAGTTTTGGAAGCCCATGATGCGCGAGTGGCTCGGGGACCCCGAGGACCCGGCGGATGCCCAGCGCCTGCTGGCGGAGTCGCCCATCACCTACGTGGACCAGATGACCAAGCCCATGCTCGTGATTCAGGGGGCGAATGACCCGCGCGTGGTGCAGGCCGAGTCGGACCAGGTGGTGGCCGCGCTCAGGGCGCGCGGCGTTCCCGTGGACTACCTGGTGTTTCCCGACGAGGGCCATGGCTTCATGCACAAGGCCAACGAGATCGAAGCGTACTCCCGGGTGATTCAGTTCCTGGATGCCCACCGGTGACGGGCCGTCCCCATGTGGGGCGCCGGCTCTAAGACGCCGGACGCCGGGTGGGGTGAGCCAGGATGGCCAGGACCAACAGCGCCAGGATAATGACATGGAGCCCGCTGCACCACAGGCACAGGTGCCGAAGTTCGACCAGTTCGACGTAAACCAGATACACGACCGTCACGGCCCCCAGCGCCGCCCAGCCCAGCCGGACCCCGGCCAGCCAGGGCGGCGCTGCAGGCCCACTGCGGAGCCACCAGACGAGCGTTAGGACAAACCAGGCAAATCCCACCCCCGCCACGGGGGCGCCAAACCACACCGACTGAGGAGAGGTGATGACCCGCTCGCAGTTCACCAAGCCGCTCTGGCTGCATACCAGCGGCACGACCGTCGAATAGTGCAGGACGGTGAGATACGCGGCGATCAGGAGGCCAACAGTGCCCAGTACCAGCGCTACTCGGCGCAGGGCGGGTCCCTGGGCCGTCATCACAGGCGTGTTTCCGCGCCCCGAATGACGGGCGTCTGACACACCGAGGCTGGCTGGTTGCCATCTGTGGCGCAGATCGCGGCGGTAAGCTCATTGGCCGCGGAGAGAATCGACTGGCCCACCGTACTGGTGGGGTGCCGGGCATCGGAGGCAATCTGGCTCCACGAGAGCCCCGCCAAGACGGTCGGCTGATACTGGGCACCGATCCAGAGGTACTTGCCGCCCACCAGCACGAACGGAATAGATCCGTTGCTGCCCGTCGGCACATACGGCGGCTGGTCATACGCCGCTTGAATGGCGCTCTCTGACGACGTGGGGGTTTCCAGCGTCGGGTAAGTGCCCGACCCATTGGGCGTATTGGTGGCGGTCTCCACCATGGCGATGTGAATGAACGCACTCTGATAGTGGCTGTGATAAAAGGTGAGCGTCTTGGTGCCGGGGTATACGTCGCTGCTGCTGGACTGCATGAGGTGCATGTTGGAGAGCGTGCCAAACCGGGATAGGGCGATGGTCATCGCCCACCGCTCCGCCGCGCAGAACGGACACCACTCGGCGCCGATGTACAAAAACTCGGGCGCCTTGGGCAGATGGGCCACCGTCTTCACGACTTGAGGCGGCGACGCGGCCGCCGTGCCCACCGGGCCCCACACTGTATAGGGAATCTGCGTGAGGTTCTTCATGATGCTGGCCGGGGCCTTTTGGCCCACGTGGCCTAAAAGTTTCGGGGTGGGCTTGGTACTGGGCACCACCAGCGCCACCAGGACCACCGCCACCAATGCGGCGCCCACCAGTCCTAAAATGCCCCACAAGAGCCACGCCCGTGGGTCCGGCGGCGCTTTCGGCCGCCCCGATTTCTTTGCCGGCATCCGTTACCCTCCCCATTGGCCCGTGCGCACGGCGACCCGCGTCGGGTGCCGGGGCCGACACATCGGTTTTCCGACAAGGTACCCCAGTTTGGCCCCCAGCGCCAGAATCCTGCGGGGGCCGGCCGGCGGTCGAAGGTAAGAGCGTGGTAATGCAATGAGGGCAAGGCGCTTGACGTCGTACCACGTGCGGCACACCATTATGTCAAGGGGGCGGAGCATGGCCACGGTCACGCGGAAGGGGCAGGTGACCTTGCCCAAGGCGGTCCGAACGGCTTTGGGGCTCCAAGCGGGGTCCCAGGTCACCTTCACGATCCAAGAGGACCGGGTTGTTTTGGAAAAGGTGCCGCCCACCGACGCCATCCGCCGATGGCGAGGCTATCTTAAGACAGAGGGCGGTCCTTCGACCGATGACATGCTCGCCGAGCTGCGGGGAGACGTTGATGAAGACCGCCGTTGACACCAATATCTTGTTGGACATCCTCACCGACGACCGGGAACATGGTGACGCATCAGAGGCGGCCCTCAGGGAATCGGTCGCGGCAGGCCCAGTCGTGGCCTGCCCCGTGGTCGTCGCGGAAACGTTGGGCTGGTTTTCCTCGGCCGAAGACGCTCGGGGGTTCTTCTATGACGTCGGCGTGACCGCGGATGCCCTGGGCTGGCCCTGTCTCGTGGAATCGGCGCGCGTCTGGCAGACGTACACGAAGAACCGCAGCGCATCGCTGACATGTCCGCGTTGTGGAACGAACACCCTCGTCTCGTGCCCCCAGTGCGGCGCGTCGCTGCGGATCCGCCAGCACATCCTGTCCGACTTTCTGATCGGCGGCCACGCGCTGCACCAAGCCGACCGCTTGCTGACGCGTGACCGCGGCTTCTACGGCGCGTACTTCGCGAATCTGGTGGTGTACGATCCCAGCGTCCCGGTTGACTAATCCACCTCAGATCATCCCGGCCGACGACCGTGCTGCGCGCCAAAGCGTCCAGGGGTCATCGTGAGCTCGGTAAAACGGTTCCAGCACGAGCGTCAGCTCCACGGGCGCGGGAGTGAGACGCGTGGCCGGCTCGGTGTCCGGCCCGCAGCTGGCACTCCCAAGCCCGTGCTGGGCCGCATCCAGGTGGAGAAAGACGGGCCCGTCCGGCACGAGCGCGTGGCGGTGGGCCGTCTGGGCCAGCGTGCCATCGCTGTAGCGCGAGAGCGTCCAATCGAAGGGGGCCTGAGCCGTCACAAAGAGCCCCGCGCCCCCGGCGGCCGTCACGGTCACCCACCGGGTGTCCGTGTGGTTGCCAAACGCCTGGGGACGCACGTACGGCGTTTCCATCTGCGCCGCCGTGGCGTGGTGCACGCCTAACAGCGCCTGGCGCCAGCTGTCCGCGTAGCTTTCGCCGGGTCCACGGCCAAACCACGCGGCTTCGTCGAGGCTCGGCGCGAGGGGCAGGCGAATGCCGGCCCGGGCCCACGTGGGGGGCCCATCCGGGTCCGGCAGGAGGCGCCAGGTCATCGTGAGCCCCCCGCGCGCGGTGGCCGCCGCGTGCAGGTGGACGGTGATGCCCCACCCGAGGCCCGCCGCTGCCCACCGCGTGTGACTCGTGACGTGCTCTGCCCCAGCGTCCAGGGCCAGCACCCGCCCGACCAGCCGATTCAGTCCGAACGCCTCCCAGGCCACGCGGTGACGCACATCGTTGTCCAGCGGCGCCCGCCAGAACCACGGTGCGACCGGCCCGGCCAGGAGGGGCTCACCGAACCACGCGAGCGCCGCCAGCATCCCGTCGCGACGAGACCAGGATGCGTCGCCCGCCCGCGTGCGCGTGACTACGGCATCCGCCGCGTCCTCCACCCGCTGCCAGGCGACCGGGGCCGACGGACTGGCGAGGGCCGCCGGCGGAGGCAGCAGCTCCGCCGTGCCCACGGCGAATCCTACCGGTGTGGCGGCGTCCGCCGTCGACGTGGTGAACACGAGGCGGCACCACCGGTCCCGACGGGCTGGGCCCACCGGGATGTGAAGCGTGGAGAGCTTTCCGGGGGCGGTGCGGTCTAGCGGGATTCGGCCGGAATCGACGGGGGTGCCTCTGTCAAACAGGGTCCACTCCGCACTGATGCCCGCGAGCGTACGAAAGTCATACCGGTTCTGCACGGTCACCGTACCGGTGGCCCAGTCTGCCGACCGCACGCGCACGGGCTCGAGCGCCTTTTTGAGCGCATCGAGCCCCGGCGAGGGCGTGCGGTCGGGAAACACCAGCCCGTCAATGCAGAAGCTGCCGTCGTGGGGCTGGTCCCCGAAGTCGCCCCCATAAAGATATCCTCCCGCGGCGGCGTCCCAGATCCCGTGATCCGTCCACTCCCACACAAAGGCGCCTTGGAGGCGCGGCCACCGCTCGATGACCTCCCAGTACTCCTCCAGGTTGCCCGGGCCGTTGCCCATGGCGTGGGCGTACTCACACAAAATAAACGGCCGGGAGCTGGCGTCGTCCCGACCGACGGCGTCCAGACGGTCCACCGAGAAGTACATGCGGCTCGCCACGTCCACGACCTGTTCCTCGCGGTCGCCCTCGTAGTGCACCGGCCGACTGGGGTCCCGCCGGTGCACCCAGTCGGCCATGGCGACGTGGTTGCACCCAAAGCCCGACTCATTGCCCAGCGACCACAGAATGACCGACGCATGATTCTTGTCGCGCTCCACCATGCGCTCCATGCGATCCAGGTACAGGGCACCCCATACGGGATCGTCCGACAGGCGGTCGGGGTCGCCGATTTGTTCAAAGCCGTGGCACTCCAGGTCCGCCTCATCGATGACGTACAGGCCGTACCGGTCGGTGAGCCCCAGAAAGGCCGGGTGGTGGGGATAGTGAGAGCCGCGCACGGCGTTCACGTGGTGCCGCTTCATCGTCAAGATGTCCTGTTCCATGACATCGAGGGGGACCGCACGACCGAAGCGCCCGTGAAACTCATGGTAGTTGACGCCCCGGAGGGTTATGGGCACGCCGTTCACCAAGAGCTGCCCGCCGGCGATCGCGACGCGGCGAAACCCCACCGCCAGCCGGGTGGCTTCCCGGACGCGGCCGTCGACCCACACCTCCACCACCAGCGAATAAAGCGTCGGCGTTTCCGCCGTCCACGCCTGGAGCTGGGGGAGCGGGCCGCTCTCGACCTGGGCGGCGCCCGCCCCGAGGTCGACCGACGCCTCCCAGCAGTGCAGTGGGGAGGAAGCCTCCGCGTCCCAAAGCGTCGCCACCACCTGTGTGCCAGCCGAGGCCTGGGTCACCGACGCCACCAGGGCCAGGCGGCCGTGGCCACTTTCATCGTCCCAGTCGGCCCGCACGTCGACGTCGGCCAGATGCACGGCCGGCCGCACAAGACACCAGACATCGCGAAAAATGCCCGACAGCCACCACTGGTCCTGGTCCTCCAGGTAGCTGCCCACCGAGTACTGGAACACCTCAACGGCGACCAGCTGGGGGCCCGACGGCACGAGCCAGGGGGTGATGTCGAATTCCGCCGGCAGGCGGCTCCCTTGGCTGTAGCCCACCGGGTGGCCATTCACGTACAGGCAAAACGCGCTGTCCACGCCTTCGAAGCGGATCATGATGCGGTCGTTGGGCGCCTGCCGGGGGGGCGCGTCGACCCAGCGGCGGTACCAGCCCGTGGGGTTGTCGGCCGGCACGTGGGGCGGGTCGACGGGGAACGGATACGTGATGTTCGTGTATTGGGGCCGCCCGTGTCCCTGAAGTTGCCAGTGGCCTGGTACGGAAACGGTGGTCCACCGGTCATCCGGTGTGAACCCCGGGAGGGCCGCCAAGGACGGCTCGGCAGACGGCGCGGGTGCCCACCGGAAATCCCAGCGGCCGTTCAACAGGATCTGACGGGCATTGCACTCCGCCAGCGCGGCCGCGCCATCCGGGTACGGCACAAAGTCGGCACGGGCCGGCAGCCGGCCCAGGCCCGGGACCGAGGGGTCCTCCAACACGGTCAGGGGTGGGCGGCGCGAACCGTCAGGGCACCGCAGGGCGGCCCAGGCGGTGTAGGACTGGAGGTCGGTCATGCGAGGCCTTCTCTCTCGCCAGCGCGGATGTTTGTATATGCCGACTGACCATCCAGACGGCACCGTCTCGCTGAGTGTCCCGGACCGCGGCAGGGGAGTCAATGGCGGCGCGCACCGATAACGTCAACGTGGCAGTCGATTGGGCCGTGGCGTAGAGGATGTGAAGCGGTGGCGCCGCGAGGGACAGCCGCCGAGGGCCAGCCGCGCCGCGCGGGACGAGTCCGGCATGGTCAGGCCGACGCCGTGAGGCGCCGAGACGTACATCCGCACGGCCGTGGGACATTGGGGACGGCCCCGCGAGGGAGGACGCTCAGCACTGCCCTGCGCAAGGTGGGCATGAGCCGCAAGCCAAATTTCGATGCGTCCGTGACCCCGCACCCACGCCCCGATGTTGGGTGGCCAGCGCAGTTGCCTCGCGTCAAGGCGAACGAAGGGACGAGATGTGAGGATCGGGAAGGCGAGCTGGGCCCCCGGGGGATGCCAGGGTTGCCACCAGGATCTGCGGCATCCGCTGATAAACTTGGCCACGGCGGCCGATGGGGCTGATCGACACGATGCGCGCCGCCCTCTATGGCAGAGTACGTATGGGCAGAGGCCCTGCTACAATGACGCTTGGAGATGATGTCCGTGGCAATTCGAGCTCAAGAGACCGAGATGGATTTGGCTGCGTCCACCAGTGGGGATTCACGGAGCCTCACTCCTGCGACACCGCATGGCGGTGGGCGGTCGTGAGTGGGGCGCGGGAATTTTTGGCGGCCTACGACCAGCAGCTCAGGACCGACGCCGAGACGTTGGGCGCGATGGCGGTCACCCGCCTCGGGCCGCTCACGGTTGCAACATTTGCCGGGGGCCGCGGGTTCGTGACCTATGGGCGCCCGGACCGGATGGCGAGGGAGCAACTGCCCGCCCTAATCCCCCGTGTCCTCGACCTTTGTCGCGCGAACCCGGCCATCACGCAGGTGGAGTGGAAAACCCGCGGCCACGACGCAATCCCTGGGCTCGATGAGGCGCTGGTGGCCCACGGGTTTGAGCGCGAGGCGCCGGAGTCCATCATGGTGGGCGAGGCCCGCGTGCTGGCGGTGGATCTGCCTCTGCCCCCGGGGGTCGCTTTGCGCCACATCAGTAGGGAAGCGGATGCGCGGGCCATGATCGCCATGCAGAGCCAGGTATTCGGCCCCCGGACCGATGATCGCGACATGCTCCAGTACCTTCTCGCGCGGCTGCTGCGCCAAGACGGGATGCAGCTGTGGGTGGCCGAGGCGGACGGAGAGATCGTCAGTGCCGGCCGCATCGAACCGGTGGCGGGCACGGACTTCGCCGGGCTCTGGGGCGGGGCCACCCTGCCGGCCTGGCGCCGTCGAGGCATCTACCGGGCCCTGACCGCGGCTCGAGCCCGCGCGGCCCTCGCCATGGGCAAAACGCTCATCCAGAGCGACTCGACGGAATACTCGCGTCCCATCTTGGAGCGGTCAGGTCTTCTAAAGGTGTCGACCACCACCCCCTATCGCTGGAGCCGGCCCCCTGGCATCGGGCTCGGGTAAGCCGGTAGCTAGTGTCAACCGCAACCCGATTGACTAGCCAAAGCCGGATATCCATTGTTCGTGCCGCCCGAGTGCCGACGGGCACCGGTTGTTCTCGGGAGCGCCCCCGGGGGAACCTACGGCTCGCAGAGGCGACACGCTCACAAACAGGCCCCAGCTGCACCTGGGTCCCCATTCGGTCACGTGGGGCCAGCTCCGAGCGTGGGGAAGCATCGCCCGATGCGCCTACTGGCCAGCGCGCCGCCAAGCCAGCTTGGTCAGGTCTCCCGTCCCCCGGCTCTTCTCAATCATGAGGTAGGGCCGGGGGTCTGGGTCCGGAAGAGGAATCGTGGCTGGCTTCGGTTCGACACCAGGAACCAAGCCCTGCGCCGTGTCCGCCGCACGCAGCCACCCCCATGGATGGTCACGCCAGCCACGCAGCCGCTGTCAGCCAGCTGACCGCGGACCACAACAAGAGACGGGCCTTCCACGTCAGATGCCGACCGTTGAACCTCAGGCTGTCCGACAACGCGCGGATCGATACCAGCGTTAGGTCATGCAGCGAGTTGGGTCCGAAATTGGTGTACCACCAATCGGGATTGGGCCCGACGAGAAATCTCCGTGACAGCAACACCGCGCCGGCTGCGACGGTGGAGACGCCGAGGGGCACGAGAGTGGTCGTGGCATCATGCGGACGGGCCAAAAGGAGGCCGGCCAGCCCGCCGCGTCGAATGCGAGGACGCAACCGACTTTGGTGTCCATCGAAGCAGACGGGGGAAGTTGTTGTGCCGTAGCGTCCCTGTACAACAGCAAGATGGCATCCGCCCTCTCGCCCGAGGAAGATCCGGTTGTCACGCCTCGCCCCTCCGCCCGAACGTGGCGGATCCTCTGTGGTCCGCTTCTTAAGATCCAGAATGGCTCAGCAGGGCCCGTTGAGTGTGGGAAAGAAAGGCACGGAAACCCCAGATCCCCAGACGGGCAGGCGGACCGCCGACGCGACACGGATAATATACGCCACGGGAACCCCCGTGGGCTCATGTCCGCCGGAATGTCGTGGCGCCACTCGAGTGCCAGCCGTGCCCGCGACGTCCATGAGTTCGCTGACCCATGGGCGGGTCGGCATGGGGCTCATGGGCATCGCCGTTTGCCTCGCTGTCGCGGCCTCGCCCAATACCGAATGTCAAACCCCCGTCGCCGCTCGTGGCCCAGCGGGAGGAGGTGGAGCTGCTGGGCCAACGCGTCGCCCGCCGAGGGGAGGTACAGGGTCCCGTCAACCGCGTGAAACCACGGCCGGCGGCCTTCCCACCGCGCAGAGTCGGCGGCCGTCGGGGTCAGAGGGAGCTCCGGGTCGGTGTCCGTGACCGGTGCGGTGCGCGGCCAGTCCGGGGGCCTTTTGGGGAAGTCGGCCAGCGCCCAGGCGACGGCGGGGGGCGCCAACGGCTCTGCCTGCCACCACTCCAGGATGTGCCGTGCGCGCTCGGCGCTGGTGGTGACCGCCACCACCACGTCAAATCCCTGGTCACCGCCGCTGTAGCGGGCCGCCTTCTCGCGCCACTGCCGTCCCGACTCCGTGCCGGTGTCGGCTTCCAGCGCCATCACCGGGCCGTCGCCGCCGCAGCGGAGCGTGAGGTCGGGTTCGGCCGGGCCGGGCGGGTTGGGTACCACGGCGACGGCATCGGGCCAGGCCAGGATGGCGAGATAGGCATCCGCCGTGAGTGCCCGGTGCCGTGCCTGCCGCCGCGGGCACGCGGGATGCCAGTACGCGCCCTGAAACTTGACGGCGGCGCCCGCCTGGACGGCCGCCTCCAACTCCCGCGCCGCACGCGCGGCCGTGGCCGACTGGTACCGTGCGGCCTGATCCACGGTGAGCCGGCCCACGACGGCCAACAGGGCGGCGAGCGCGTCCCCGCGCGTGGCGGCGTGACGCGGGATCACGGCGTCCACAGCGTCAGCGGCGGGCTCACGCGGGGGCGCGGCAGCTTCGCGGCGGTAGGCGGGCGAAGCCGGCCATGGCGGGTGAGCAGCACGGTGGCCCGGCCACGCGTGGCATACCGCGGGTTCGCCAAGGGGTGGGGAGCCGCCGACCGGCTGAACCGCGCCACGTCATCGGCGGCGGCGCCCGCCAAGAGAATGTGCGTGCGGGCGTTGGCCTCGACGGCCTGCTGCAGGGGAGGCGACAGCTGGCTCATATCCTGATGCGCCAGCACCACGCTTAAGCCGAACCCGCGCACCATGGCCAGCACGTCCGACAGGTCTGGCGCCACGTACTGGTGGAACTCATCCAGGTAGAGCGCGTGGCCCAGCCGATCTTGGGGGCCATGGCGAAAGGCCGTCTGGACCAAAAGGTGCCACAGCAGCGCGCCGGTGGCCCGCGACC
>JAJYPH010000096.1 GCA_021795575.1 Bacillota bacterium | reverse complement strand
GGCTATGGCTTTGCCATTGCGGCGGACACCGGCAGCGCCATTCAGGGCGATCGCATTGACCTGTGCTACAACACAGGCTGGCAGGCCCAGGACTACGGGGTGCAGTCAGTCCAGGTGTTTGTGGTGGCGCCCGCCCCGTAATTCGTACCGGCGGCCGTTCCCTGGCACAATAGGGGCAGGGAACGTTGGGCCACGGTGGGGGGGTGCCTGCATGAATGGGCCGGTGGATCGTCCGCCGGGGCGGAAAGACTTGCGGGCGCGCCTGAAGGACCAGGGCCTGGCGCCGCTCAAACGCTACGGACAGCACTTTTTGGTGGACAGCACGATCACCGACCGCCTGGTGGCGGAGATTGTGCCCGCCGGCACGGCGCCGCATGTCGTGGAGATCGGCGCGGGGCCTGGCACCCTGACGGGCCGCCTGTTGGCGGCCGGGGCGTCGGTGCTGGCGCTGGAGATTGACCGGGGTTTGGCGGACCAGCTGCATCGCACGTGGTCGGGGCCAAAGCTTGCCATCGTGGTGGGCGACGCGCTGAAGCTGGACTGGGACGAGCAGGTGCGCCGCCATCTGGGGCCGGGACCCGTGACGCTGGCGGGCAACCTGCCATACTACATCACCGGTCCCCTGATTGCTCGGCTCTGGGAACCGGGGGCGCCCGCCTGGGAGCGGGCGGTGCTCATGATGCAGCGCGAAGCGGCGAATCGCTTGTTGGCGGAGCCGGGGACGGCCCAGACCGGTGCGCCCTCCGTGCTGGTCCGGACCGTGGCCTCGCTCGCGCGGGTATTCGACATCGCGCCCGACGCGTTTTTTCCTCGACCCCGGGTGTGGTCCACCGTGGTCGCGCTGACGGCCGAGCGTGCCCCGGCATCTCCGGCCCTGTGGGCGGACGTGGTCCACGCGGGGTTCGCGCAGCGCCGCAAGATGCTGCGCACCACGCTCAGTGCGCTGGGCGCGGACGCGGGGTGGTGGAGCGAGGCGCTGGCGGCGCGCGGCATCGACGCCCGCCGTCGGGCACAGGCGCTGTCTCTGGGGGAATGGGAGCACGTGGTGGCGGTAGAGGCGGCGCGGCGGCAGGGGGGTGTGCCCGATGTGGTTTGAGAGTCCCACCGAGGGACGGCTGTCCCTTGAGCAGATGTTTGGCTCGATCATGGGCTACATCGAGTCCGATCCCGACTCGCGTTACCAGCTCATTGTAGGGAGCGATTCCCACACCCGCCACGAAAGCTACTTCGTGACGGCCATCGTGATTTGCCGCATCGGCAAGGGCGGCCGGTTCTTCTTCAGCCGGTCCCGCCGGCGGGCCATTCGCTCGCTCCGTCAGAAGGTGATGTTTGAGACGTCGCTGTCACTGACGGTGGCCGCCCGCGTCACCGAGCTTTTGGAGGCGTCCAATGTGACCGAGCGCGTCGATGTCGAAATCCATATCGACGTGGGCACCACGGGCGATACCCGCGAGCTGATTCGCGAGATCGTGGGCATGGTCACGGGCTCGGGCTACCAGGCGCGGATTAAGCCCAACGCGTTTGGCGCGTCCACGGTCGCGGACCGATTCACCAAGTAGGGCGTCGCCGCGGCGCCCCCCTAAATTCTGCCTGTGTTTTCGGCGCTCCTGCGGGAAAAAATTTTCTTGACCAGGCGGAGCGGCCGTTGGTAGAATGGGCGTTTCTCGTTGACAGGGAGCCCCCAATCATGCTACGCTCACCGTGACTTCCGCATCTTGCATCTGGTGGGAAGGGTGTGATGGGGCGTTGGCGGCCAAAAGCGTGCTCGACGACATCAGGCGGGAACTCGACTGCCACATAGGTGAAAAAATTAGAGTTAAAGCCAATAAGGGCCGGAAGAAAATAGACGAAAAAGAGGGCGTGCTGGAAAAGACGTACCCCTCGCTGTTCGTCGTCAAGATCGAAGAGGGAAATATTTCAGAGCGGCGCGTGTCGTTCACGTACGCGGATGTGTTGACTCAGACGGTGGAGTACGAGTTGCCGGGGTCAGCCGTCTAAGACGGTTTCCGTGGCGAGCCTGAACGCAGGCGCGCGTGGACCAAGTTTTCGGACTCATGAAGGGCCCCCGCGAATGACGGGGGCCCTTTTTTGTGGGCGCATAAGCACCCTGCCGCCGTCAAAACTACCTCCATGTCCGACGTAAAAATGGCCCAGCAGGCATATCGTGCAGACGGCTTACACGGGTGGCCGGAAGGCAGCCAGCGGATGGCCCGTCGCCAGGAACCGGCGCGGGGTTCACGTCAACCCGGCGCTCTCGTCATTATTGGGGGCCATGAGGACAAGGAGCGGCCGGCGGTCATCCTTTCGCGCGTTCTGGCGCTGGCCGGAGGGGCTGGTGCGCGCATTGCCGTGGTGCCCACGGCGTCGGAAACGCCACGCGCCGCGGGACGTCCCTACGTAGCGGTGCTGTCGCGACTGGGCGCGCGGAGCATCGAGGTGCTGAAGCTGGACCGCCGCGCGGAGGCGATGGATCCCCGCTGGCCCGCGAAACTGGCGCGTGCGACGGCGGTCTTTTTCACGGGCGGGGACCAGCTGCGCATCACCAGCACGCTGGGCGGCTCGTGGTTTCATCGAGCCCTGGCCGCGCGGCAGCGGCGCGGCCTGGTGGTGGCCGGCACCAGTGCGGGTGCCTCCATGATGACCGACACCATGATCGTCGAGGGCGCCGCCGACCAGTCGCCGACCCGCAACACCGTCCACTTGGCCGTGGGCATGGGGCTCTGGCCCGGCGCCGTGGTGGACCAGCACTTTTCCGAGCGGGGGCGCATCGGCCGCCTGCTGTCGGCCGTGGCGCAGAATCCCGCCGTGTTGGGGGTCGGCATCGATGAAAACACGGCCATCGAAGTGGATTTTGGCGACCGGTGCTTCAAGGTGCTGGGCGAGGGGACGGTGACGGTGCTGGACGGCTGGGGGGCCGGGGAAACCAATGCGTCGGAGTCCCGGCCGCAGGAGCCTTTGGCGCTGACCGGCGTCCAACTGCACGTCCTGGCCCCGGCGTGGGCGTTTCGCTGGGAGCAGCGGCGGCCGGTGGCTCCCACGCACGGCTTGCAGCGGCGGGAGCGGTTGCCATGAAGCTGGTGATGTTCCGGTATTTCCCGGGGCCCAACGTCCACGCCCGGTCGCCGGTGTCGGAGGCGCTGGTGGACCTGGCGGAGCGGGCCACGTCGCGCACCGACCGCCTGACGGGCTTCGGCCCGGCGCTTTTGCAGGCGCTGCCCGGCCTGTCGACCCACCACTGCTCGCGGCGCCACCCTGGCGGCTTTGTGGAGCGCCTCCATGAGGGCACGTTTCTGGGGCACGTGGTGGAACACGTGGCGTTGGAACTTTTAACGGTAGCGGGGGAAGAGGTGTTCTATGGCAAAACCCGGGAGCGGGGGCCTTTTCCCGACACCGTGGTGCGCATCGTCTATGAGTCCGAGAGTGAGCGGTCCGGGCGCCGCGCAGTGGAGTCGTCCATGGAGCTGGTGCTGGCGGTGTTGGAGCATCGGGCCGAGTGGCTGGCGGCGCACCTGCCACGCTGGAGGGATGAACTGGCTCAATACCGCTGGGGCCCCACCACCCGGTCGCTGGTGGCGGCAGCCCGCCGGCGGGGCATCCCGGTGGCGCGCCTCGACGAGGCGAGCCTGGTGCGCCTGGGCGAAGGAGCGGCGCAGGTGCGTGTGCGGGCCAGCCTGACGGACCGGGCCTCCGCGCTGGCCGTGGAGCGGGCGCAGGACAAAGACGAAACCAAGCGGGTGCTCCTGGCGGCGGGGATCCCGGTGCCCTCCGGCCGGCTGGTATCCACGCGGCCCGAGGCCTTGTCGGCGCTGGCCGCGTTGGGCGGGCCGGTGGTGGTGAAGCCGAATGATGCCTGCCAGGGTCAGGGCGTCTCGATGAACGTGCGCACCGCCGACGACATGGAGGAGGCCTGGCCGGCAGCCGCCGCGGTGTCGGGCACGGTGGTGGTGGAGCGGCAGGTGTCCGGCGACAACTATCGTCTGTTGGTGGTGGGGGACCGTCTGGTGGCGGCGGCCCGGCGGGAGCCCCCCGTCGTGGTGGGCAACGGCCGCGACTCCGTCCGTCTGCTGGTGGCCGCACTCAATCAAGATCCGCGCCGGGGCATGGGCCATGCCTTTCCGCTGTCCTGGGTGCCCATCGATGCCCCGCTGGAGCGCCATCTCCGGACCCAGGACCTCTCACTGGACGCGGTGCCGGCACCGGGACGGCGCGTGTCTCTGGCGCTGGCGGCCAACCTGTCGACGGGGGCGTCGGCGGTGGACGCGACCGACGCGGTTCATCCGGATCTGGCGTCCGATGCGGTGCGCGCAGCGGGTGCCCTCGGACTGGACGTGGCCGGCGTGGACATCGTGACGCCGTCGCTGGACGGCGGGCTCGGGGACGTCGGCGGCGTGGTGGTCGAGGTCAATGCGGCACCGGGACTGCGCATGCACGAAGCCCCCACCCGCGGCGTGGCCCGGCCGGTGGGGGAGGCGATTGTGCACCACTTGTTCCCGGACGGGGCCACCGGGCGCATTCCGGTGGCCTGCGTCACGGGGACGAACGGCAAAACCACCGTCACGCGGATGCTGGCACGGATTGTCGCGGCGGCCGGGTACCGGACCGGCATGACCACGACGGACGGTATTTACGTGGGCGAGCGCCGCGTGGCCCAGGGCGACCTCACGGGGCCGTGGAGTGCCCGGCTGCTGCTGAACGACCCGGGGGTGGACGCCTGCGTCCTGGAAACCGCGCGCGGCGGCATCGCCCGGGGCGGGTTGGGGTTTGACGCGTGCGACGTGGCGGTGGTCACCAACATCGGCGTGGACCACCTGGGGCAGGATGGCATCGAGACGCTGGACGACTTGGTGCACTTAAAGGCGCTGACGGTGGAAGTGGCGCGGCGCGAGGGCGCCGTGGTGCTGAACGCCGACGACGAGCGGGTGCTGGGCATGGCCGAGCGGACGCGAGCGGCGGTGTGGTTGTTTTCGGGCAGTCCCGGGGAATCGGCCACGATTCGCCGCCACCGCGAGGCCGGGGGGTCGGCCGTGTTTGTGCGGCAGGGATTTCTGGTGGCGGGCTTGGGTGCCACGGAGCGCCGACTGGTGGCGGTGCGCAGTGTGCCCGCCTCCCTGCACGGTGTGGCCACCGTCAACATTGCGAACGCCGCGGCCGCCGCGGCCGCCGCATTGGCCCTCGGGATCGAGGTGCGGGTGGTGCGCGCCGCGCTCCGAGCGTTTCCCGCCGGGGGGCAGGGCGTCAACCGCGGCCGTCTCGAGGTGATTCCTGGCCAGGATCTGACCGTGCTGATCGACTATGGCCACAACGCACCCGCCGTCGCGGCGCTGGGCACCATCTGCCACGGCCTCATGGGCCGCCGCCTGCGCCAGGTCACGGCGGTGCTCGGACTGCCCGGCGACCGCCGGAACGAAGATTTGATTCGCACCGCGTGCGCCGTGGCCAGTTTTGCCGATCGCGTGGTGGTGCGCGAGGATGCGGATCGGCGGGGGCGCGCGGTGGGGGAGCTTGCCAACCTGCTGGCCTACGCCGTGAAGGCCTGGGGCATGTCACCCGCCTCGGTCGAAACGGTGCTGGATGAGGGGGAGGCGGTCCGCCACGCGGTCGCGACCGCCCCCCCAGGGACTCTGGTGCTGGTGCTGTACGAACGCTACGATGTAGTGACCGCGGCGGCGCGCGAGGCGCTGGCCGAGCGCGAGGCCCACCCACGGGTCGAGTCGGCTCGCTCCTAAGGGGAAGCGCCGGGCGATGGGGAAAGGCGGCGACGCGGCACGGGGTGCCCGCGCGCAGGGTGAAGCCAGACCGAGCGGGCGTTTGGGTGCCGCCGCGTGCTGGGCCCGATCTCCTGGGAGGCCTGTCTTCCGCAAACTCCCTGTGCTCGACAGGTTCCAGAACCGCCGATCGCGTCGACCGGGGTGTCCTCCTCCACAAGGCGACCCTCCCTGGCTAACCCAGAAGTGCATGCCATGCGGCGCATCGTGATGGCAGCCTCTGGTGGGTCCTTCCCCTACCATCGACACACTACTCCGATGGGCGGGCCAGCTGTGGCGGGCGCGGATCACAACGGACACAGACCCTCACGACTCTCCCGGCAGCCATCGGAGCGCCGAGATCCCGTAGAACCCGACGGACCCAACACGGCTCGGGCCAGCGTCCGGTGCGTCGGGGACGAAGGTCTAGGAGCTGGGCGCGTGGATGCATTGGGGACGGTCACCGCCAAGAGGGCAGGATTCGCCGGGCGTGCCGGTGCCGTCTTCGCCCGGTGCGCCGGCCACGAGGTTTATCGCGGGACACCGTGGGGACGCGCAGGGGGGTGCACCCCCTCGGTGTCTCCACGGGAATTGTCTGACCTGTTGCCTGGGCAGCTCCCGCCGGCGGCTGGCCAGGCTGTCGTCCGTTGGGCGCAGGCGAGGACGGTCAGTGCGCCGAATCGACCGAGACCGCTGAGGAGGCGGCCGCGGTGTATCGGCGTTGAGGCCCCCGACGCCCGCCCCCGCCCCCGCCCCAGACCCAGAAGGTCCAGTCCCCGAGCTTGGGATGGATACAGGGATTCCCCTTCCTTTGTCGAATGGCCGGTGTATCAGCGGCCATCGTGCGCAAGACGGAGTCCATCACGGCGGTGGAGGCTCTGGCCAACGGTTGCGGCCGCAAGCGGTGGAAAGGGGCATGTCGTGACGACTGGGCCGGATGCCGCCATGCGCCTCTGGGCACCGGCCAAGGTGACCCTGGCGCTGGATGTGTGCCCGCGGACGGACGCGGGATCCCCGTGGCATCCCGTGGACCTCGTGTTGCTGCGCATCGGGCTGGGCGACCGCCTGGAGATTCGAGACGGGGTGGTTCCGGCGGGCCCGCGGGTGGCGGTGTCGGGACAGGGCCTCTCGCACGACACCCTGGCCACCCACGCGCTGTCTTTGGTGGAGGAGCGGCTGGGCCGGTCGCTGGCGGTCCACGTGGCGATTACCAAGCACGTGCCGGCGGGGGCCGGGCTCGGCGGGGGCAGTGCCGACGCGGCCGCCGTGCTCCGCTGGGCAGCCGACCGCTGGCCGGCGCTGGCGCCGCTGGTGCCCGCGATGGCGGCGGCTATTGGCGCGGATGTGGCGTTTCTGGCGGGGCCGGCGGCACGCTGTCGGGCCACGGGCCGCGGCGACCAGCTGGAACCCCTGCCGGACGCGCCCCGCCTGTGGCTGGCCGTGGCGCATCCCGGGTTCGCACTCCGCACCGCCGACGTCTATCAGGCTTTTGACCGCGTGGGGACCGCGGCCCCTGCCGCCGCGCCGACCGTCGTAGACGCTTTTCGGCGTGGCATGGTACCCTCCCTGGTGGGCAATCAACTGGAGGATGCCGCAATGGCGGTGAGCCCGGTGGTGGCCGATTTTCGTGCGTGGCTCGAGCGGAATGCCCCGCGGGACCGCCTGACGATGACCGGGAGCGGCTCGGCGTTTGTCGCCGTGGCGGACGACGAGCGGGAGGCGGCGGGTATCGGGCGGGCCTGGCAGGCGACAGGCGTGCCGTTCGTATGGTGGGGGGAGGCGGCACCCGGGATTGGAAGCCATCGTGCTGGCGGGCCAGCGTAATCGCGGCAGCTTGGCCGCCGCGGACCCTGAGCCCTGGGAGGCCCTGCTGCCGATTGCCGGTCGGCCGATGCTGGCCTACGTCGTGGACGCGCTGATGGCCAGCGGCGTCGTGCATGCGGTGCGCGTGGTGGGGCCGCCGGTCGACGCACGGTTCCCCGGGGACGGGCCGTGCACGGTGGACACCATCGCCCCCCGCGATACCTTGTGGGAAAATTTAGATCTTGGGCTGTCGGCCGTGGACCGTGGCCAGCCAGCGCTGGTGGTCACCGGTGACATCCCCCTGCTGACGGGCAACACCGTGCGCGCCTTTGTCGAGGCGGCGGCGGGGGCGGACGCGGCGGCCGGGGGCGTCGACATCGTGTATCCCCTGATCCCCCGGGCCGTGGTGGAGCGCGTGTATCCCGAGGTGCACCGCACGTACTTTCGGCTGCGCGAAGGGGTGTTCACCGGGGGCAACCTGTTTTGGGTGCGGCCGGCCGCCTTGTCGGGGCTGCGGGGGCAGGCGGAGCGGCTGTTGGCCCACCGCAAGTCGCCGGGCAAGCTGGCGGGCGACATTGGATGGGGCGTGCTGGCCCGCTACGTGCTGCGACGACTCCGCCTCGCGGACGTGGAACGCGTGGCGGGCCGCCTGTTGGCCGTCCGCGGCGCCGGGCTCGTGTTTCCGCACGCGGAGGTGGGGGTCGACGTGGACAAGCAGAGTGACCTGGAGCTGGTGCGCCGGCGTCTGGCGGTCGATGCGGCGGTGCGTCGTGCGTGACCGGGTGCGGCGGCTCATCGCCCTGACGCGGATGGTGACGCGCCCGCCCGGCGCCACGCCGTCGCTGTCGGGCATGGCCGACGCCCTGCACGTGGCGAAATCGACACTGTCCGAGGACCTGGCCCTGGTCCGGGAGGTGCTGCTGGAGGCGGGTCTCGGCGAAATTCATACCCAGGTGGGCGTGGGTGGTGGGGTGCGATTTGTGGAACGCCTCGATGTGGACCGGGTGCGCGACGCGCTGGACGTGTTTGTGCGTGCGTTGGACGAGCCGGACCGGGTGACCGGTCCGGGGTTTCTGTACATGACCGACCTCCTGTTTCGGCCGGAGCTGGTGGAGCCGTTGGGTGCCCTCTTGGCCGAGCGGCTGGTGGATCGCGGGGCGGGGCTGGTCGCGACGGTGGAAACCAAAGGGATTCCGCTGGCGCTGGCAGTGAGCCGGGCGCTGTCCATTCCCGTGGTCCTGATTCGCCGCGACAACCGCCTCTCGGAGGGCTCGAGCCTCTCCATCAACTACCTGTCGGGCTCGTCGCATCGGATTCAGTCCATGTCGCTAGCCCGCCGGGCCCCGGTGCGCGGGGCCCGGGTCTTGTTTGTCGACGACTTTTTGAAGGCGGGGGGCACGGCCCGCGCCGCCAGTGACCTGCTGAGGGAGTTCGAGGCCGAAGTGGTGGGCGTGGGGGTGCTGGTGGCGACCGCCAGTCCAGCCGCCAAGCTGGTGGCGGACGTGGCCGCCTGCCTCCTGTGGCAGGCCGACGCCGTGGCCCCCACGCCCTGGGTGGTTGAGCGACTGGCGGCCAGCGCGGTCCCGGGGAACTGCCCTGGGGGGCCCTAGCGGAGTGCGGACTTGCCGCGTGCAATCGAAGGAGAGGCGAGGGAACATCATGCCAAGAACAGCTCCTCCGGGGGAGGCCGCCCCGTGGCCGGTGACGCTGGAAGACGTCCAGCGGGCGCGGGCCGCGCTGAAAGGCATCACGTACGTGACGCCCCTGCAGGAATCCAGCTACTTGAGCAGCTTGAACAGTGAATCGGCCGCCCGTGTCTTTTTGAAGTTGGAAAATCTGCAGCGCGCCGGCTCCTTCAAACTGCGGGGGGCGTACAACCGCATGCGGCAGATGACCCGCCAGGAGTTGGACCGCGGCGTGGTGGCGGCCTCGGCGGGGAATCATGCGCAGGGAGTGGCGCTGGCCGCCACGCTGGTGGGCACCACCGCCACCATTGTGATGCCCGAGATGGCCTCCATGACCAAGGTCGTGGCCACCCGCGGGTACGGAGCGCGGGTGGAGCTGGTGGGCGAGACGTTTGACGACGCGTATGCCCACGCCGTGAAGCTGGCGGACGACACCGGCGCCGTCCTGATTCATGCGTTTGAGGATCCCTGGGTGATTGCGGGGCAGGGGACCGTGGGCCTGGAGATGCTGGACGTGCGGCCCAATCTGGATGCGGTGGTGGTCCCCATCGGGGGCGGGGGCCTCATCAGCGGCATCGCCGTGGCCCTGAAAACTCAAAACCCGCACATCCGCGTGATTGGGGTGCAGGCCGAAGGGGCGGCGGCCATGGTGGCCTCGCGCGCCGCGGGCCACGTGGTCGCGGCGCCGTCCGCGCACACCATCGCGGACGGCATCGCCGTCAAGCGGCCCGGCACGATGACGTTTCAGCTCATCGAGCAGTATGTGGATGAGATGGTGACGGTCGGGGACCACGACATCAGCCGCGCCATTTTGCTGTTTCTGGAGCGCACCAAGCTGGTGGTGGAAGGGGCGGGCGCGGCCGCGATGGCCGCCATCTTAACGAACAAAGTCCCGCTCCGGGCCGATCGCATCGGCGTGGTGGTGTCGGGGGGCAACATCGACGTGAGCCTGCTGTCGCGGATCGTGGAGAAGGGCCTCGTAGAGGAGGGTCGCCAACTGCACATCACCACCACCGTCGGCGACCGCCCCGGGCAGCTGGCGGCGCTGCTGAACCTGGTGGCGGCGGGCCACGCCAACGTCCTGACGGTGGAGCATCAGCGGTGGCACCCGGGCCAGCACCCGACCGATGTCGAAATTCGAATGGTGATTGAGACCCGGGACGCGGCGCATGCCGACGATCTGCTGGCGAGAATGGCGGATGCCGGTCACATGGTCCAAGTTCTGACATAGGACCGTCGGGAATCGTGCCCAAAATTTCGACAACGGCAGGATTTGCACCGGTCGGATGGCGAACCTCTTACGCGACCAGACCCAACGTGGCGAGGAGGGACAAGCTTGGAGATCACCGAGGTGCGCTTCCGTCGGATGACGAAGGACGGCAGCATGAAGGCGGTGGCATCGGTCACGCTGGACAACGAATTTGTGGTCCACGACGTGCGAGTGGTGGAGGGACCGCGCGGGCTGTTTGTGGCCATGCCCAGCCGCCGGGGGGCCGACGGGGAGTATCGCGACGTGGCGCATCCCATTACCCCGGGGGCGCGCGAGCGGATTCAGCGCGCCGTGTTGGATCGTTTTCGGGATGTGCAGGAGGCGTAAGACCCCAACCTGTGCGACGAGACCACCCAGCGGCGTTGAGCGGTTTTGGTATCCTAGGGCACGGACAAGATGTCGGCCGTAGCATGAACCGGAGGCGATAGGGTGACGGCAGTAATCGTGCTGGCGGCCGGCGAGGGACGGCGAATGCACTCGCATCGCGCCAAAGTGCTGCACCCCGTCGGGGGCGTTGCGATGCTGGACCATGTGCTGACCACGGTGGATCGGCTCTTGGTGGACCACCGGGTGGTGGTCGTGGGTCCGGGCGCAGAGGCCGTCGAAGCGCTGGTGGGGGATCGGGCGGACGTGGTCGTCCAGCCGGAGCGGCGCGGCACGGGGGACGCCGTGGCGCGCGCGCTGGCAGCCCTGCCGGCCTCGGCGGACCGGGTGCTGGTGCTTTATGGGGACGCACCGCTGGTGCCGGCGGCCGTGTTGGAGACGCTTCTCGAGGAGTCTGTACCTGGGGCGTGCGCGGCCGTTCTGGTGACGGCGGTGGTGGACAACCCCACGGGCTACGGCCGCATTGTGCGGGGCCCGGATGGCCAGGTGGTCCGGGTGTGTGAAGAGCGCGAGGCCGGCCCGGCCGAGCGGGCCATTACGGAAATCAATACGGGGGTGGGGCTTTGGGAGAGGGCCGCGCTGGCGGACATCTTAGAGACGCTCCCGACGCACGACGGCGAGCAGTACCTGCCGGAGGCCTTAGAGCCCCTTTTGTCCACCGGGCGACGGGTGGGGACGCTCCACGCCCCCGACGCCCGCCGATTCTGGGGCGTCAACACCCGTGCGCAGCTGGCCGCGCTGGAGGCGGTGCAGCGCGAGCTCACCCTGCAGCGCCTGATGGACGGAGGCGTCACCATCGTCGACCCGGCGGCCACGTACGTGGATGCCGCGGTGGAGGTGGGCATGGACACCATCATCCATCCGGGCACCGTGATCCGCGGCCGCACGGTGGTGGGGGAGCAGGCTGAGCTTGGTCCTCACGCCGAAATCATCGACAGCCAGGTGGGCGACCATGCGGTGGTGCGTCAGGCGGTGGTGGAGCAAAGCCATTTGGGGGCGCACGTGCGCGTGGGGCCGTTCAGCCACTGCCGCGCCGGGACGTATCTGGAACGGGATGTGCACGTGGGCAACTACGTGGAGTTGAAAAATGCCCGTATGGGCCTCGGGTCGAAGGCGGGGCATCACTGCTACCTGGGGGACGTGAGCGTCGGCAGCCACGTGAACATCGGCGCTGGCGCGGTGATCGTGAACTACGACGGGGAGCAGAAGCACCATTCCTTCATCGGCGACGATGCCTTTATTGGGTGCAACGCCAACCTGGTGGCGCCGGTGGAAGTGGGGCGGGGCGCCTACGTCGCGGCCGGGTCCACCGTGACCCATAATGTGCCCGCCGACGCGCTCGCGATCGCGCGGAGCCGACAGGAAAACAAGCCCGACTGGGCGCGCCATCGGGGGCTGGTGGGCAAGTTGCGCCGTTAGCGACAAGACAGAAAGGGGACCGAGCAGCAGCGTGGCGTCACTAGCGGAAGGTGAACTGAAACTGCTTCCGGGATCCGCCAACCCCGAGCTGGCGGACCGCCTGGCACAGTATTTGGGGGTCGAGTTGGCCAAGGCCGACATCGGCAAGTTTCCCAACGGAGAGATTCGCGTCAATATCGAGGACAACGTGCGCGGCACCGATGTGTTCATCGTGCAGCCCACGTGTCCGCCGGTTAACGACAACCTCATGGAACTGCTGTTGATGATCGACGCCTGCCGTCGATCGTCGGCGCATCGCATCACCGCGGTGGTGCCGTTTTTTGGCTACGCGCGACAGGATCGCAAGACCCGCTCGCGTGAGCCGATTTCCGCCAAGCTGGTCGCGAACCTCATGACGGTGGCCGGCGCCGATCGGGTGCTGACGCTGGATCTGCACGCGCCGCAGCTGCAGGGGTTTTTCGACATTCCGGTGGACAACCTGTTTGGCAACCGGACGCTGGCCGAACATATGCGGGAGCAGAACCTCGAAAACGTGATGGTGTTTTCCCCCGATGTCGGTGGGATGCAGCGGGCACGCCAGCTCGCCAAACAGCTGGAGTGCCCGCTAGGCTTTATTGACAAGCGGCGGCCCGAACCCAGTGTGGCCGAGGTCGTGAACGTCGTGGGCAAGGTGACCGGCAAGAACGTGGTGTTTGTCGACGATCAGATTGATACGGGCGGGACCATTGCCAAGGCGGCCGAGGCGGTGCTGGAGCTGGGCGCCAAGTCTGTCTACGTGTGTGCCACGCATGCGGTGTTTTCCGGTCCTGTGGCCGACACGCTGGGGCATGCCCCGATTCGGTCGGTGGTGGTGACCGACACCATACCGGTGACCAACGCGCCCCGGCAGACGGAGGTGGTGACGGTCGCCCCGCTGTTGGGAGAGGCGATTCGCCGCGTGCACGAGAACTTGTCGGTGTCGCGGCTGTTTGAGTGAGGTGCGGTCCTCGGTGCGGCTGGTGGTGGGCCTCGGCAATCCCGGACGAGCCTATC
>JAJYPH010000095.1 GCA_021795575.1 Bacillota bacterium | reverse complement strand
TTTTTCCCTACGGCTTCCCGGTCCGCCCGGATGTCCAGCGCCGTCTGGCGGATGACCCCCACTGATTTGGAACGACCTGCGCCGCGCCGTACCAGGCGTCGTGTCGCTCGCCGACGGGCAGCCCGGCCAGCGCCGCTGGACAGACCCGCTCCATGAACGACCCCGACTCCGCATCCTTCAACGAGATGCCATCTTCAAAGTAGCGGGCATGCGGGGTCCTCCCCCGTCGGAAATTTCCGAGGGGCATAGACCACGGCCACCGTCTGGCCCACCCACCCGACGCCCACCGCATCGGTCCGGCCGCGGAAGCTCACACGTGAGCGCAGTCATCGGCCTCAACGTGCCACGGCGCCGAGCCGCCCCCTGGGAGGGGGTATCATGGGCGGCAGGCCGGCTCTGCCCGTTGGAGTCCTGAGGAGGGAGCGCATGCTGGGACGTTTGGGCGTCTTCATGGGCCGCCACCGCTGGTGGGTTATCGGCCTGTGGGTATTGGTCCTGTTTGTGGCGGCTCCGCTGGCCAAAAACGTCACCCACCACCTGACCACCACCGGACTCGACGCCCCCGGCAGTCGGGCGGTGTGGGCCGACAATCAGCTGGCCCATCTGCACGGTCCCCCGGCCGCCTCGCCGCTCTTGGTGGAACGCGCGCCGTACGCGCGGGTGCAGGCCTGGGCCAGTCGTTTTCATATCCCGACCGCCAACGTCCGCCAACTGTCGGACGGCAATGCCGTTGTCTTTCCCACCGACGCGGCGGGGCCGGCCATGCATGCGTTTGCGGCGTACGCTACCCACCGCGGCGCCCAGCTCGTGGCGGTGAACCAGTTATCCGTGGGCCAGCGGGTGATTCGCGATACCAAATCCACGCTGGCGACCAGTTTGCCGGTAGCGTTGCCCCTCCTGCTGGTCCTGCTGCTGTTGGTGTTTGGCACGGTGGCATCCGCCACGCTGCCGCTGGGCGTGGCGGCCGTAGGCACGGTGGTGGCGCTGGCGGTCATCGACCTGTTGGAGAACAGCATGACGCTCTCGGCCTATCTGACCGACATTGTGAGCTTTTTGGCCCTGGGCGTGGGCGTGGACTATGCGCTCTTCATCAGCGTGCGCTACCGGCAAGCCCTGGGACGCGCCGGTGCGGACGCGGTCACGTCGCTGCACGAGGCCATGGGACAGGCCGGGCGCTCGGTGTTGTTCTCGGGCCTCGCCGTGGCGCTGGCGCTGGCCACGCTGGTTTTGGGCGGCAACGCCTATTGGCGGGGCATTGCCGTCGGCGGGGCCATCACGGTAGCCGTGGTGCTCGTCTGCACACACACGCTGCTGCCAGCCGTCCTGAGTGCCCTGGGACCCCGCATTCACTGGGGGCGCGTGCCCGTCCGGGGCGCGGCGCGCTTCTGGGAGCGCCTCGCCGGCTTCGTGCGCCGCCATCCCGGGTGGGCCTTTCTCGCCGCCGCGGTCCTGCTGGGCGTACCGGCGAGCCAGGGCCCGGCCATCCGCATGAGCACGCCCGCCAACCTGGCGGTCCTGCTGCCCGCCCACGACCCGCTCCGCGAAGCGGTGTTTGAAGCCCAGCGGGTGCTGGGGCCCGGGTCTGCCGCGCCCGTGGCGGTTGTCATGGAGCTGCCGGAACGGGTGACCACGCCGGCCGCCTGGACCCGCGTCCAGCAGATTGCGACCCTGATCGCCCACGATCCCACCGTGAAGAGCGTGCAGTCGCCCACCGCGCTCGCGTCCCCACGCACCCTGGCCCTGGCCGCGCGCCGGACGCCAGGCGTGCCGTCGACGCTCACCACCGCGCTGGCCAGCTTTGCCGCGCCCGTCTCCCAGCCTCATCTGGCGGTGCTGTACGTGACGTCGCGCCAGGGACCCGACTCGGCCGCCACGCTGGCGTTGGTGCAGCGCCTGGACCGCCAGCTCCCCCACTGGCTGCCCGGCCGCACCACCGGGGTGGGCGGCGTTACGGCGCTGCTGCACGGATTCAATCGGCTGACCGCGCAGCGACTGCCGTTTATCATCGGGGCGGTGGCCGCGGTGGCGTTCATCGTGCTGCTGGTGGCCACCGGGTCGCTGTGGCAGGCCCTCCTGGGGGTCGCGTTCGACGGGCTGGTGGCGCTCGCCACGGCCGGGGTGATGGTGGCCACGGTGCAGCGCGGCAGCCTGGGCCTTTTGCCCCTCTCTCCCGACAGCAGCATCACGCCACTGGTGTTTGTGCTGCTGTTTGGGCTCTCGATGGACTATGAGGTGATCCTGCTGCACCGCATGGAAGAGATGGTGGCCCGCCACGGCACGGCCGCAGCGGCCGCCGCCGGCGTGCGGGAAACCGGCGCCATGATCACCGGCGCGGGCATGATCATGGTGGCGGTATTTCTGGCCCTGATCCTGAGTCCGCTGGAAATCATGAAGACGCTGGCCATCGGCATGACCGCGGCCATCCTCCTGGACACGTGGCTGGTGCGCACGCTGTTGGTGCCGTCCTCCACCGTGTGGTTGGGACGGTGGGCCTTTTGGCCCTGGGGGCCATGCCCCAACCCGATGGGGACGCGATCCCATGACCCGTGATTCGCGACCGGCTCACGCGGCCGACGTCCCATCGGGCGTGGGCCAGGACTCCTCCCGCGCCAGCGGCCCCTCGTCGACGTGCCCCAGCCGATAAGCGTCTTGGCTCCCGGCGTATCGGGGGGCGCGCATCGCCTTCCGCGCGCGCTGCGCAATCCGCACGGCCCGGTTCGTCGTCGAGGAGAGACGCACTCATGATGCGCGGGAGAGCCAGTGGCACTTCCCCATGCTCCCGGATACCTGCGCGGCCCCGCTCTCGCGGACGGTTGCCCCTGCAGCGCCACGGATCGATCGGGGCCACGGGCAAATCGCCACATGCACGGGTGCACGACGACCGCCGGGCACGCGTATTGCCCTTGCTGGCACCCTCTCCCCCTTGACCGCCGGGTGGCGCGTGGGAGGGACCCCACGCTCGCACCGACGTGGGCTGCGGTTTCACCCACTGCGCGCGTCCACCGGGGGAATGTGATGGGCTGTGCGACGGGGATCGGCTGCCAATGCGGACGGGTCACCGCCCGCGGGCGAGCGATCGGTGGCGGCACACCACGATCGGTCTCCTCCGTCAGCCGATCCCCCATACCCAACGGGCGCTGAACTACCAGCGTCGCGACCCGCGGCGGCCTGAGCGCCCTCCACGGCGGATAGCGCCGTCGAGGGCCTCGCCCGGGTGCCGCCTGCGGCCGCGCCGATTCTTCGACCTCGTTGTGGGCGTGTCCCGGATGGCCCACATTGTCAGAAATGCTCCGTGATACAATAGTGGGCACAAGGGGGCGAGTGGGATGGCCGTGGTTGTCCGGATGGACCAGCGTGCCCGCATTCAGGTGCCTGCCGACCTGCGTCGGCGTCTCGGCCTTCGGCCCGGAGACCGTGTCAGCCTGGAAGTGACCGCCCAGGGCCATCTGCGCGTGGCATCGCTCCGCGACCAGCTCCAGGCGGCCCGGGGGTTGTTCAGCGACTACCGCCGCGAGGGGGACCGGGCGGTGGATGAGTTGCTGGCGGAGCGGCGCGCCGAGGCACGGCGCGAGGACACGGTCGACGAGTGATTGACACGGTCCTGGACGCGTCTGCCCTCCTCGCTCTCTTCTTCGATGAACCAGGGGCCGACGCGGTGCGTGAACATTTAGACGGCCAATGTGCCGTGTCTGCCGTCAACTGGGCTGAGGTGCTCACTCGCCTGCACGCTCGTGGCATCGACCCCACAATGGCCGTCGACCGCATGAAGGGCGTGGGTTTACTCGACGCCATCACGCTCGTGCCGTTCGACATGGACCAAGCGGTGCTCGCCGCGCGGTTATGGGTGGATACGCGCCGTCTGGGCCTGCCGCTGGGCGACCGAGCGTGTCTGGCTCTGGCCATGCGCGCGTCCGCGGTCGCGCTGACGGCGGACCGCGCCTGGACGGCCGTTCCTGGAGTGCGTGTCCGGCTGTGCCGCTAGGCCACGCGGTTGCTGGACGGTATCCCGCGCCTATATCTGCAGCGGGTCCGGCCGTGGGATCGTCCCCGAGGGAATGCGCGCCAGGAGGCGGGGCGCCCATGGTGGCGGTGTTTCTGGCTCTTATCCGGGACGCCCAGGGGGGCCAGGCCGCTTCTCCCGTGGGCACCGTGATGACCACCGCGTAAGCCCAGTCCTCGGCTCCGGCCAGCGGCCGCCACGGCACGACCCACCACGCATAGGACGGCTGATGGCTGGCGGCCGCGGCGTTTGCTTCACCAGAACCGTATACACCCGGTGGCCCGCGACGTGTCGAAATCCCTGTTGCAGAATCTCGGCGTGGTTGCCGACCAGGCTGGTCCCGTAGGGATGCCCAGCCGGCGTGCCCACCACCTGGAGTGACACCGCATCGCCCTGCCACTGCCCAGGGTCCCACCCGCGGTCCACAGCACGCCGCTCGGCAGGGCCAGTTGCTCACCCGCGCCCTCGCGCGTGGGGAACGGTGTGCCAGGCGCCGCTGGTGGTGTGGATCAGGGTGACGGTCCACACCGTAGACTGGGAGCCATTCTGGACGGTGTAGCTCAGCGTCCAGCGGCCGGACCTCGGGGCCGGCCCCAGCTCGACCGATGCCATGCCGGTCCCGAGGGCGGGCAGGCTGGCCACCGTCCTGATGGAGCCGGAGGCGCGCACCTGAACCACACGCAGGTATCCGCCCGCTGGGCTCCACACCGCCAGCAGGGACCCACCCTGGGGTCCGACCGCCAGCGCCCGGGGATATCCCGACGGTCCGAGACGCGCCTGCGGCCCCGCCGCAGGAGTGCAGGCGCTCGGGCCTCGAACGACGGGCCGCCATCCGCCGCCTCGAGCCCGTTCCCACAGCGTGTACGGCTCCTGGAACCTAACGCCTGGTTCGCGTGCTCGAGCGCCCACCCCCCGGTGCGAGTGGTGGTCCACCCCGCCGGAGGCACCGGTAGCGCGGCGGCGCGCGTCTTGACCGCTGCGGTCACCGAGGGCGGGCGATGCGCCACCACCAGCGCGGCGGTCGCCCCCAGGACGCCGCCGGCCACCGCCGCGGCGGCCCATGACCCGCGCTTCAGTCCCACAAGCACCCCACGCGCCCCCCCTCTGTGCCCCACCGACGCCGGCGGCCGCCGGCCTCTCCTGGCAAAACGCCACCGGCCCACACAACGTGGCACCGCTTCCGGGGTTCCCAGCCAGCAAACTGGTAGCATGAGAGGGTGGCTGGAAGTGGGTGGCGAGGCGGCCAGCGGTTGTTGAAGGAGAGGAGCAGCCCATGCGGTTTGTCGTGCTGGGGGCCAGCGGGTACATCGGTGAGGCGGTGCAGGAAACCATCCGTGCGCAGGGACACCGCGTGGTGGCCGTCAGCCGGCACGGCCGCGGGGTGGGTGGCGCCGAGGGGATCGCGATGAATGTTCAGCGCGATCCGGTGGGTTCCTTGTTGGATGGCGCCGACGGCGTGCTGAACCTGGTGGGGATTATTCGCGAGGCGCCCGCTGAAGGCATCACGTACCAGGCACTGCATGTGGATGCTACCGCCAAACTGGTGGAGGCGGCGCTTAAGGCCGGCACGCCTCGCTACGTGCAGATGTCCGCCCTGGGCGTGAGCCCGCGTGGCGGCAGCCGCTACTTTGAAACCAAGTGGGAGGCGGAGCAGCTGGTGCGTGCGCGCCTGCCCCATGCGGTGATCGTGCGTCCGTCGCTCGTGTTCGGCGGACGCGCGGACTTTTTCGCTACGCTGGCCGGCCTGGCGAAAAACCCGGTGGTACCCGTGCCGGGCGACGGGCACGCGCTGTTTGACCCGGTGTTTCGCGGCAACCTCGCCACCGTGCTGGCGTCGCTGCTGTCCGCCCCCGCTCCGGACGTCGCGGGCCAGGTGTACGAAATTGGGGGTCCGGTGCGCATGACGCTGGACGCCATGATCGACTGGGTGGCCGAGGTGGCCGGCCGCCGGCCGCCGGTGCCCAAGCTGCACATGCCGCTTGGGCTCCTGCGCCCCCTGGTGTCCCTGGGCGAGCGCGTCCCCGCGTTCCCGCTCACGACCGATCAGCTGCGCATGCTGAATGTCCCCAACATCACGGACGACACCCGGTGGCACACGTGGGTGCCAGAACCCACCCCGCCCGGCCGCGACTGGTAGCCTCACGGCCCGACGCTCCGTGATGCGCCACCACCCGCCCGCTTGCGGAAATTGGTCATGCGATATTCGGCGGCGACACCTTGGACGGGCAGGAAATCGGGCAGGCACTGAGAATTGTATGCGTGGACCCGCCAAATCGTTGCTCGTTTCGGGGAGGGATCGTCATCGACGCACAGGAGGCCCCCAAAGACTCGCAGGAATTGGTTCTCTACGCCGTGGCGGATCACGTGGCCACGATTACCTTGAATCGACCCACGGCCCTAAATGCGCTGAACCGCCCCGCCCGTCACGCGCTCAGTGAGGCACTGGACCGGGCGCGCGACGACGACGCCGTGCGGGTGGTGGTGCTGACGGGTGCCGGGCGGGCGTTCTCGGTCGGCCAGGACGTGGCCGAGCTGGCCAGCGACTATGAGGCGGCGCCGCCGGCCCTGGCGCGCCTGATTTACGACGAGTGGGCGCCGCTGGTGGAGGCGGTGCGCAAGCTGCCCAAGCCGGTGGTGGCGGCCGTCAACGGCGCGGCCGCCGGCGGCGGACTGTCGCTGGCGCTGGCGGCGGACATCCGTCTCGCGGAAAGCCGCACCCGCTTCATCGCGGCGTTTGTGGGCGTGGGCCTGGTTCCGGACTCGGGGGCGTCCCATCATCTGGTGCGCCTGCTGGGCTCGTCCAAGGCCATGGAACTGTGCCTCACCGGCCAGCCGCTGGCGGCCGCCGAGGCTCAAGCCCTGGGTCTCGTGGCCCGCGTCAGCGAGGACGGCGCAGCGCTGGCGGCCGACGCCTCAGCGTATGCCGCCCAACTGGCCGCCGGGGCTCCGATGGCGCAGGCGGGCATCAAGGCCATTCTCCATGCCGCGGCCGATGCCTCGTTCGACGAGATCGTGGCGCTCGAGGCGGAGTGGCAGGATCGCCTGGGGGCCACCCAGGACCACCGCGAGGCCCTGGATGCCTTTTTGTCCAAGCGCGCGCCCACATTTCGCGGCCAGTAGTCCCGGGCATCCGTCCGCGCTTCCGGTTCGACAAAAATTGTGACCTGGTTCTAATTGATGGTTTCGCGAGGAGGGCTTGACGTGTTGCCAGAAGAAACGTTTGCCGGCCAGGTGGCCGTCATCACGGGCGGAGGGACCGGGATTGGGTTCGGCATCGCCGAGATGCTGGGCCGCCACGGCGCGCGGGTGGTGTTGGCGGGCCGCAATCCCGAACATGTCCACCCGGCGGCCGAGCGCTTGCAGGCGGAGGGAATTTCCGCCATCGGGGTGCCCACCGACGTGCGCCAGCCCGACCAGGTGGACCAGCTCATGCAGCAGGCCCAAGCCCAGTTTGGCGGACTGCACCTGCTGGTCAACGCGGCCGCGGGCAACTTCACCGTGGACGCGGACAGGCTGTCGGTCAACGGGTTCAACGCGGTGGTCGCCAGCGTGCTGCACGGGACATTTTATTGTACCCGGGCAGCCGGCCTGGCGATGATGGCGGCTGGCCACGGCGGCAGTATTGTCAGCCTCGTGGCCAGCTACGCCTGGATGGGCGGGCCCAAAAACCTGCATTCGGCCGTGGCGAAGGCGGGCGTGGTCACGCTCACGCGTACGCTGGCCGTGGAGTGGGCCGCCAAAGGCATTCGCGTCAATGCCGTCTGCCCCGGCCCGACCGACACCGAGGGCGCGCGGTCCGGGCTCTGGCCCGACGACGCGTCAGCGGCGCGGCTGCTGGCCAAAATTCCCCGCGGCCGCTTCGGCACGGTCGAAGAAGTCGCCAACGCGGCTGGGTATCTCCTGTCGCCGTATGCCGACTTCATCACCGGCGAGGTGCTCGTGATTGACGGCGGCGAGTGGCTGGGCAAGGGGCTGTCCTCGTGAGCGGCCCCCTGCTGGCTGGACGGGTGGCGCTCATCACCGGCAGCTCGCGCGGCATCGGCCGCGCCACGGCCTGGGCGATGGCGGATCAGGGGGCGGACGTGGTGGTGCACTACCACCAGGCGCAGGACCTGGCAGAGGAGACGGCCCTGGGCGTTCGGGCCCGCGGCCAGCAGGCTTGGGTGGTGGGCGCCAATCTGGAGGAGCCCGGGGAGATGGCCGCGCTGTTCCGCACGGTGCGCGACGCCGTGGGTGGCCTCGACATCTACGTGGCCAACGCGGCGGCCACGGCGTTCAAGTCGACCGTGGCGATGCGGCCCCACCACTTTGAGCGGACGTTTAATCTCATCGTCCGGAGCCTGATGCTCGCGGTGCAGGAGGCGGTCCCGCTCATGGCGGGCCGCTCGGGCCGCATCATCACGGTGTCGGGCCACGGCACCCAGTTCACGCTGCCCCACTACGCCGCGCTGGGGTCGGCCAAAGGCGCGGTAGAAACGTGGACCCGCTACCTGGCCTATGAGCTGGGGGCTGACGGCATCACCGCCAACTGCATCTCGCCGGGGGTCATCGCGACCGACTCGGCTCGCTATTATCTCAGGGACACGTACGACCGCCTGGACCAGGCCGTGCGGCGAGACACGCCCTTGGGCCGCATGGGTGAGCCGGAGGATGTCGCCGGCGCGGCCGTCTGGCTGGCGAGTGATCTGGCCCGCTTTGTTACCGGCCAGGTGATTCGTGTGGACGGGGGGCTGTCCCTGGCTTCGGGCCCGTTTGAAGACATCCGCTAAGCATCCGGCGCCGCACCCGCGGTGGATGCCCAGGCGGAGGGGCCGGAAAGACCGAAAAAGCGGCGGGGAGGTTCGCATGAACAAGTTGATGCGCATTGATGAGGTGGTGGACGCCATTCCGGCGGGCGCCACCATTGCGGTGGGCGGATCGTCCCTGTCCCGCAAGCCCATGAGCCTGGTGCGGGCGCTGGCGGCGCGGGGCCGCGGGGACTTTCGGCTCATCGTGGACGTGGGCGGCCCCGAGGTGGACCTGCTGCTGGGCACCGAAAAGGTCCGCCAGGTGGTTTATGCCTTTGTGGGCTTTGAAATCATGGGGCTGGCGCCACACTTTCGACGCGCGCGCGAATCCGGCAGCGTCGCTTTCCAGGAGTGGACCGAGTTCACCGTGATGGCGGGCTTGGACGCCACCGTCAAGCGGGTGCCGTTTTTGCCCACCCACGTGGGCCTGGGGACCGATGTGCTGGCGGTGAACGACGCGTTTCGGCGCTTTCCCGATCCCTTTGGCGGCGAGACGCTGGTGGCGGTGCCGGCCCTGGCCCCGGACTTTGCCCTGATTCACGTGAACCTGGCGGATCCCCAGGGCAACGGCGTGATCCTTGGTGACGGGCACGTCGACGTGCTGTGCGCCAAAGCAGCCAAGCGGACGATCCTGTCCGCCGAGCGGGTCGTGTCGGCCGAGGAGCTGCAGCGCTACGGACGCGACGTGCAGATTCACCGCATTCACGTGGACGGCGTCGTCGAGGCGCAGTGGGGAGCCCACTTCACGGGCTGTGCGCCGTACTATCGCGCGGACCTGCGGCACGTGCAGGACTACCTGACGGCCGCACGGGACTCCGCCAGCTGGGCGGCGTACGTGGACCGGTTCATCGGTGACCGACATGCCGACTACATTGCCGCCGTCGGCGGCGCTGAAGCGCTCATCGGACGGTTGGAAGTTTGAAAGCGCCGCGCCCGCTCGCACGGCGACCACGCACAAAGCGCGACCAGTGAAGAGGAGGAGTCACGGGATGTCAGACCGGAGTTCCGAAGAGCGTCCGGGGACGACCGCCGCGGCTGGCGGCCCGCTCGGGGCGTCGACGCAGCTAAGCCCCACCCCCACCCCAGACACCAGCTATACCATGGACGAGCTCATGATCACCGTGATGGCCCGCCAGCTGCACGGCGAAGTGCTGGTGAGCTCGGTCACCGCGCTGGGGGCGCTGGCCGCCCACCTGGCCAAGCGCACCCACGCGCCCGATTTGGCGGTGCTGTCCACGCCCGAATCCGGGATGGAGGTGGCGCCCATTCCCACGCTCACGCTGGGCCAATTTCTTACCGACGCGCAACAGGGCATTCCCCTCACGATGGAGGACATTTTCGACGCCATCTTTTTGGACCGCTTTCGGATCTGGATCAACCCGGCACAGGTGGATCGCCATGGGCACGTGAACATCACCGCGATTGGCCCCTGGGACCACCCCAACGTGGCGCTGGTGGGGTCGCGGGGGATTCCCGAAGACACCAGCCACCTGTCTCAGATTTTCTACTACGTCACCAGCCACACCCCTCGGTCGATCGTGGAGCAGGTGGACTTCCGGAGCGGCGCGGGGTACGGGCCGGACCGGGCGCGGGAGTTGGGGCAGCCGGGCTCCCCCACCCTGCTCGTGACCAACCTGGGGGTATTTGACTGGAGCGGCCCGGACCACACGCTCGCGGTGGTGAGTCTGCATCCCGGCGTCACCGCCGCGACGGTGGCCGAGGCCACGCCGTTTCCCGTGACGTTCCCCGATCCGGTGCCCACCACCGCCGAACCGACGGCCGCCGAGCTGGCCCTGATTCGGGCGGCCGACCCCTTGGACGTGCGCAAGCTGGAGTTTCTGTCCGGGCGTGCCGCGGCCGAGGGCTTGGTGAACATCTACGAGCGGGAGCGGCAGGCGCTGCATGCCGCCGTATGGCCCCATCGCAGGTCCCGATGAGCGGACCGCCCAATCCGCTGCGGGCCATCGTCACCGGCGCGGGGCAGGGGATCGGCCTCGCCGTGGCCCGTCGGCTCATCGCCACCGGGGCCCGGGTGGCTGTGCTGTCGCTGAACCCCGAGAGTGCCGCGGCGGCCGGCGCGCTCTTAGGCGCCGCCGCCGTCCCGCTCTCAGGCGACTTGGCCGACGCCGCGACGAACCGACGCCTGATGGAGGCCGCCCTGCACCAGCTGGGTGGCGTGGACGTCCTGGTCAACAACGCGGGGTGGACCCGCACCACGCCGTTTCTGGATGAAGCGCCGGACTATTGGGACCGCGTGCTGGCGATCAATCTCCGTGCAGTCCTGGTGAGCACCCAGATGGTGCTCCGCGCCATGGTGGCGCAGGGCACCGGCGGCGCCATCGTCAATGTGGTGTCGGACGCCGGACGGGTGGGCATGGCCGGCGAGGCCGTGTACGCCGCGGCCAAAGGGGGCGTCATCGCCCTCACGAAGTCGCTGGCGCAGGAGATGGCCCGGCACACCATCCGCGTGAACGCCGTCGCGCCAGGCCCCACCAACACGCGCGTGCTGGCCGACAACATGGCGGGCCCCGACGCCGCGGCCCGCATCGACCGCATGATTCGCCGCATCCCGCTGCGCCGCGTGGCAGAGCCCGACGACATTGCCGGCGTCGTGTGCTTCCTGGCCGGTCCGGACGCCGCGTACATCACGGGACAGGTCGTATCGGCTTCGGGGGGCCTCACCATGGTGTAGCCCCAGCTTGTCCAATGAACAGGGTTTTTGCTGGATTCCCCCACCTCGCGCCGGCCCACGCGTAACCTGGCACCTCCCCCGAACGTTGATTAGTACGAGATACTAATTCTTGATTCTACCGGGGGAAGCGCATATGCATTGGGGCTACGGCGCCTTGGCATCGGTTCTGCTCCTAGGGTCCGTGGGCGCGGAAGTGGCCCACCAAAGCTCGTCCCGTTTCGACGCCCAGCGCGCCCGCCTCGAGGCCGCGTGGCATCGGGACGTGCAAGCGGGGCTGCCGGCCAAGGACCTCCTGCCCGTCACGGCTCGCCTGGATGCCCTGGCCGCTCAGCATTGGGGCCCGGTGCCCGGTCGATGGATCCCCAATTACCTGGCGGCGCCCATAAAAGATTTGGACACGGCCACCACGACCGTCATGGCCCACTACACCAGTGCCGCCACGAGTGAGGCCACCGGGGCCCTGGCGCATCTGAACCAGGTGGAGGGGCAATTTGGCGCCAGCCGACGCACGGCCCGACAGCGTGAACTGCAGCAGGCCACCACGCCGACGGCCCTGGCCCAGCTGACCAGCCGGTGGAGTGCGGAGGCGGCGCAGTTCCAAAGCCAGGTGGAGGCCCTGGCCGCCGCAGGCGGCGCGGAGCAGGACGGCCTGCCCGCCGACGTGGCGAGTCGCGTGGCGAGCCTAAGCGCCGTCGTATCCCAGGCGCAGCAGCTGGGGGTGTCCACCAGCGCGGCCGACACCGCGCTGGACGCCGTGAAACAGGACCGCGGCCAGCCGCCGGCGGTCCAGCTGAGCCAACTGTCGGGCCTGGAGAGCGAGCTCACCGACGCCCAAACCCAACTGGCGAGCGCTGTGACGGAAGCCCAGGCGCTGTTGGACCCCCAGGGCATGGGGGCGCTGCCCGCCGCTATCCAGCACTACCTGGACGGTCGCCAGGGCGACGTGGCCGTGTCGGTGTACGATGCGGTGACCCAGCAGAGCTTCACCATTAACGGGGGCGCCCAGTTTGACACCGCGAGCATCATCAAGGCGTCCATCCTGGGGACACTGCTCCAGCAGGCGCAGGCGAACCACACCACCCTCACCACCGCCCAACAAAATCTCGCCGTCCCCATGATCGAGGACAGCAACAACAACGACGCTACGGCGCTCTGGAACGCCGAGGGGGGCGCCCCGGCCGTGGCGTCTTTTGTGCACGCGCTGGGGATGACCAACACCACCCCCAGTGTGTACTGGGGGCTCACCAAAACCACGGCGGCGGATCAGGTGAAGCTGGTGTCGGCACTGGCGTATGGTACTCCGGAGCTGTCGGCCGCCTCGCGGAACTACGAGCTGTCGCTCATGGAAAATGTGACGAGCTGGGAAGCGTGGGGCGTCACTGGGGGTGTACCCAGCGGGGTCACGGTGGCGTTAAAGAATGGGTGGCTCCCGCGTCCGTCGGGGTGGGTCATCAACAGCATCGGGTGGGTGGACGGCCAGGGCCGCAACTACGTGATTGCGATCCTCTCGAACCAGGATCCTGGCGAGCAGTATGGAATTGACACGGCCAACGCCCTGTCGAGTGTGATTTGGAACGCACTGGCCCCCGGCTAGTGTTAAGCTGAGAGCCCGATGGGACTAGTGGTATAATTTGGATCGCATCAGATCAGGCAGCGTGGTGTGGAGGTTACAGGGTCGTTTCGGATGGGAGGTTGGACGATGGCAGGTGGAAGTCAGGTGTGGGCGGCGCGGCATGCACGCGTGCGCGGCGGATCGTCGCGGCCGTGGCCCTATGTGGCCGCGGGAGCCGTGGCGGTCCTGGTCGGGGCCGCGTGCTACCCACGGGTGGGCCTCGCGGCCAGCGGCCAGGCGCTGGCCCGTGTCAACAGTGGCAGCTTGGGTGCCTCGGTGCACGACGTGCGGCTCAGTTGGGTCGGGGGCGGGGTGGCCGCGCACGAAACCGCGGGACGGATCTGGCCCGACGGCCGGGTG
>JAJYPH010000290.1 GCA_021795575.1 Bacillota bacterium | reverse complement strand
GCCGGCCGCCGTGTTCGGCGGCGCCGTCCGGGCCAGGGCCTGCTCCTTGAGGGTCAGGTCCGCATGCAGGTAGATCTGGGTGGTTTCCACGCTTTCGTGTCCCAGCCAGAGGGCAATCACCGCCGTGTCCACCCCGGCACGGAGGAGCTGCATGGCACACGTGTGACGGAGTACATGCGGCGACACCGTTTTGGTGGTCAGTCCGGGACAGGACCGCGCCGCGGTGGCCGTGTGTCGGGTGACAATCAGGGCTACCGCGTCTCGACTAAGCGGGTGACCGGTCGCACTCGGGAACACCGGACGGTCGGGCCCGCCGGGATATTCCTGCAGCCAGGTCGCGAGCAGGCCTGCGGTCTGGGCCGTCAGTGGGGTGACCCGATCCTTCCGCCCCTTGCCGTGGCACCGCAGTACGGCGCCCGTCCCCAACACCACGTCCGCTGCGGTGAGGCCGATGAGCTCCGAGACCCGCAAGCCCGTTTGAATGGCGGTGACCAGTAACGTATGGTCACGCCGGCCCACCCACCGCGTGCGGTCGGGCGCCGCCAGCAGGGCCGCGATCTCCGGGGCCTCGAGGAACGTCAAGCGCTGACGGTCGCCCCGCTTCGGGGGGATCGCCAGCACGCGCTGGATGAGCGCCGCATGCTCGGGATGCCGCCACGCCGCGAACCGGAAGAAGGCATGGATGGCCGCCAACCGGGCATTGCGGGTCGGCACGCCATTGTGGCGCCCCGTTTCCAGATACTCCAGAAAGGCCCCCATCAAGGGCGCGTCCAGATCCTCGAGGCGCAGCGTCGCGGGCGCCCGGCGCGTCCGCTCGTGCGCGAACCGGAGGAGCAGCCGGAACGTGTCGCGGTAGGCGGCTATCGTGTGCGGACTTGCCGCGCGCTGGTGGATCAGCCGGTCGGTGAAGAAGGCTTCGAGCGTGGGTGCCAACGCGCTCATGGCCGGTCCCTGCCGAGGTGTTCGAGGCGATGAGCGGCCAGGCGTAGTAAGTCCGGGGTGGCGGACAAATACCAGTAGGTGTCCCGCGGCGTGGTATGGCCCAAATACGTGCTCAGGATCGGGAGTCGCGCGGCCACGTCCACCTCCTGCCGGTACCAGTCGAGCAGGGTCTGGACGGCAAACGTGTGCCGCAGGTCGTGTAGCCGGGGCCGGCTCCGCGGGCCGTCGGGCACGAGAGGCACCTGGCGGACCAAGCGCCCGAACGTCCATTGGACGTTGTCGTAGCGCAGCCGGGTGCCCGCTTGGGAGACGAAAAAGCTCGGGCCCCGGGGGGGCGCGATGAGACGGTCTCGTTGCTGGGCGTACCGGTGGAGCGCTGTCACGGTGGTGGGATGGAGCACCAGCCACCGCGACTTGTCGAACTTGGTCTTGTGAATCGTCAGCGCCCCCGTCTGCCAGTCCACATCGTCGCGGTCTAGGCGCAAGGCCTCCCCGATCCGCATGCCGGTCACGGCCAGGAGGCCAATGAGCGTGGCGTAGGTAGTTTGACGGATGCGGGAGTGCAGCTGGCCCGCCGCCCGCATCAACGCGCGGACATCGGCCTCGGTATAGAGGAAGGGGGTCGCCCGCCGACCGTCCCGCGGTAAGAGATCCGCCGGCGGTACCTCGGCCGCGGGATCGAGGGCCCGCACGTAGCGCGCCCACTGTCGTACCACACTCAAGCGATCGGCCTTCCAGGTGGCCCCGCCGTCCACCTGGGTGGCCCAGGCGACGGCGTGGGCCGTCGTGATGGTGGCGGCGCCCGTGCCCTCGAGATACCGCACGAAGTCCCCCAGCAGACGCTCGGACCGGGTGAGTTTAAACCCGAGGGCCCGCCGCGTGACCAGGTAGTCGGTGACCGCTTGTCGCAAATCGGTCATGAGCGGTCCTCCGGCCACGGGCGGGCCACTAGCCCGAGGGCCGCCTGGTTCACCTTGGCATAGATCGCCGTGGTCATGTACCGCCGATGGCGCAGGACCTGCCCAATCTCCTCCAGGCTCGCCCCCGCATCCAGCATCTGGGTGGCGGCCGCATGCCGCAAGCGATGGGCGTGAAACGGATCCAGGTCGGCATGCCGGCAGGCGGCCGCGACCACATGCGACACGCCGGCCGAGGTGAGAGGGCGGTGGGGGGCCCGGAGGCGGGTAAACACGGCACTCTGCGCGTCACGCGGGCGCCCGTGCTGCAACCACGCCACCAGGGCTTGTCCCACATCGGCGGGAAGCGGCAGGGTCTCCTGCCGCGGCCCTTTGCCATGCACGGTCAGCACCCCGCATCGCCAGTCGATGTCACGCAGCGTGAGCCCCGCTACCTCACCGGCGCGTAGGCCGAGACGAGCCAGGAGGGTACAAATCGCCCACGCCCGTAGTCCGTCCGCCGTGTGCCGGTCGCACCTGTCTAGCAGGCGCGCGAGGTGGTCGGGCGCCAACCGGGGAGGCACGGGCCGCAAGCGCCAATGCGCCACGCGCGGCACGACCTCGGCGAGCGGCTGGGCAATGCGGCCGTCCAGGAAGAGAAACCGCAAGAGGGCGCGGACCCCGGTCGCCACCGCCGCGGCGGACCCCCGGCGTCGCGTACGGAGGTCACGGGTAACAAAGGCCAGGACGTCAGCCCCCCTCAGGGCGGCGAGGTCCGCAGGGGCTGGACATGCCGGCGCCGCCAGGAATCGCCGCGCGACCACCAGGTAGGTGGCGATGGTGGCGGGCGTGAGCCCGCGCTCTCGGGCCAGATAGTCACGGTAGGCGGCCAATAGGCGCTCCGGTTGCGTCTGGGGTTCGACAGGGGCCGGGACCGGCACCACCCCGCGGCTCCGAAGATAGCGCAGCAGCGGCTCGATCCCCCGCCGTGAGATCCACTCTTTACGGCCTTGCGCGCGCCGGAGGGCCAGAAACTCGTCGACCACGGCCGGGGTGAGATCGTGCGGGAGCCGGCGGTGCTCGGACAGCCACCGGCTCGCATGGGACATGAGTTGCATCTGCCACCGAGCCGATGCAGGCGTATAGCCCAGGTGCATCAGTTCCCCGTAAAAGCCCGCGGCATAGGGTGCCAGCGGGCCCCTCATCTTGGTCATGTCTATGTCTCCTTGTATGGAAGTATTGGAGCATCGCTGCTCGGCTGTCTGACGGCTGG
>JAJYPH010000094.1 GCA_021795575.1 Bacillota bacterium | reverse complement strand
CTATATCGTCCCGGTGTTGGGGCTCGTAGCCGCGCTGGGAGTGGGGCTTCAGGTCGTGTTCCATCTGCCGGTCTTGATGGGCCCGTGGCACTCGACGCTCGCGCTGTGGCTGGCCGCCGCGTACCCGGTGGAATTGGTGGTGGCGGCGTGCATCCGCCACACGTATAAGGACATTTTGTTTCTCCCGGTTTATCTGGTGCGCGGGCCCGTGGAATCCGTGACCGCGGTGCTGGGGCTCATCGACTGCCTGCGGCATGAGCGCACCTGGTACCAAACCGAACGGGCGGCGGTGCAGGAACTGGGATGACCCACCAGCGGCCCGGGCCGCTGGCCCGCGTCTTGGACGCATGGAGGTTGCCATGACCGGGGATCGAACGGGCGGCCCGCCCGTCGTGTATCCGTCCAAGCCGCGGGTGGGCGACCGCGTGGCCGTGCTGTCGCCCTCAGCGGGCTTGCCGGCGCACTTCCCGGCGCCTTACGAGCTGGGGCTCGCGCGTCTGGTGGACCCATTCCAACTGGTGCCGGTGGAATACCCGACGACGCGAGCGGCCCACGCCTCGCCCGCGGCCCGCGCGGCGGACCTTCACGCCGCGTTTGGCGACCCTTCCATCAAGGCGGTCATCGCCAGCATCGGCGGCGATGACCAGCTCCGGGTGCTGGCCCATGTGGATCCGGAGCTCCTGCGCGCTCATCCCAAGCCCTTCTTCGGGTACAGCGACAACACCAATCTCCTGCATTTTCTGTGGGGGCTCGGCATCGTGGGGTATCATGGCGGCTCGGTGATGGTGCAGTGGGGCCGGCCGGGGCGCATGCACCCGGTCACGGTGGATTCCCTCTGGCGCGCCCTCTTCACGCACGGCAAGTACGTGTTGCCGGCCGTCACCGCATGTACCGATGAAGAGCGCGACTGGCGCGACCCAGGGGCGCTCACCGGCGAGCCGCCCCTGGCAGCCGCCGATCCGTGGGAGTGGCACGGCGTCAACCGGGCTGTGGAGGGAAGGTTGTGGGGCGGCAACCTGGAGACGATAGACGGGCAGCTGGCCACCTCCCGCTACCTGGCCCCGTTGGATGCCTACGAGGGCGCCGTACTGTTTTTCGAAACGTCGGAGGAAATGCCGCCGGCAACCTATGTGTACCGCGTGTTGATGCGGATGGGGGAACGCGGCCTGCTGCAGCGATTCTCGGCTGTGCTGGTGGGCCGGCCCAAGTGCTGGTCGCTCATGGAGCGGCGGGACGCGGACGCCAAGCGTCGCTACGCCCAGGACCAACGCACCGCCATCCTGTCTGCGATCGCGGAGTACCTCCCGGAGGCGGTCGTGGTGTTCAACTTGGACTTCGGCCACACGGATCCCCAATATGTGATGCCCCACGGAGGCTGGGGGCGGGTGGACGGCGTGGCGCGCCGCGTCACCGTGATGTATTAGGGGCCGGGGGGGTGTCGGCGTCTCTCGCCGGCACGCCGCGTCGCCAAGCGTCTTCGTCAAACGTCCAAACCCGACGCGCGGTCAGCACCACGGCCCCCAGCAGGATGCAGGCGGCGCCGCCCACCATGACGGTCGCCTGGGGCCCGACGCCCGCCACCAGCAGGCCACCCAGGGCCTGGCCCAGCGGCAGTCCCACCCCCGACACGCCGTTGATGAGGCCAAACACCCGGCCGCGCAGGTGGTCGGGCACCAGCCGCTGGCGCCATGTCGTCCACACGATGTTATAGGGTGCGTACGTGAAGCCGCCCAGCGCCAAAAGCGCCCCGGCCGCGACGGGGCCCGGCACCACGCCCACCAGCCCGCTGCACACACCCCACGCCGCGATGATGCCGGCCACCAAGAGGCGAAGCGGGATCCGGGGCTGCCAGTACACCCACGCAAACGTGCCCAGCACCGCTCCGGCCGCAAAGCTGGACCAGAGAAGCCCCAGCACCTGGGCGCCATCGTGGTAGACGGTGGACACCAGCAGCGGGAGGGCGGGCTCCAACGGGCCGTAGGTCAGGGAAAACAGCAGGGTCACCAGCGCCAGCAGGGCTAGGACCGGCGTTTTCAGCACATACCGGAATCCACTCCGGAGGTCGTCCTGCCAGGAGCCGGGGGGCGGGGACCCCAGCCCCTCGATGCCACGGAAGCTTGGACGCGGCAACCGCGCCAGCACGGCGACGTAGACCGCGTAGCACCCGGCAGCGATGATGAGGGTGGTGGGCACCCCCACCGTCGCCACCAAAATGCCGCCCAGGGCGGGACCCAGGAGCGAGACCAGATTCAGGTTCAGTTGCAGCACCGCGTTGGCCGGCTCCCAATCCCCGGCATCCACCAGGCTGGGCAGGATGACACTGCGGCCCAGGTACGCGAGCGGTGAGAGCGCCCCGGCCGTGGCCACGAGGGCCAACAGCAGGGGCAGCGTGAGACCGTGCCGCAGGTAAAAGGCCGTGATCGCCAGAAACAACCCGCCCTGCAGCGCATTGGACCCCAGCAGCAACAGGCGCCGCGGCCAGCGGTCCAGCAAAACGCCCACCAGCGGGCTCGCCACGATGTCGCCCACCGCGTACACGGCCAGGACCAGTCCGATGCGGGCGGCCGACCCGGTGGTTTCCAGCACCAGCCACGTGAGACCCAGGACGGCCACCTGCGCCCCCAGCCGGACCATCAGGGTGCCGAGCCAAAATTCGCGAAACACGGGGTGGCCCAACAGGCGCCGATAGGCGGGATCCAATGCCTCACCCCTTTGTGGCTCGGTGCGTGGCGAACGGCCGGCCTCCGCAGTGTAAAGCGCGGTGCGCCCCGACGCATCCGCCTCCGGGCGGATCTTGGGCTCGTGCTCACGCCGTTGAGTTGACGACCCTGGGCGTATGGTGGTATAATATCCGAGGTACGTATTAGAGACACCCATTATCCCTGGAGCCCACCGATCAGGATGGAGCCGTGGCGCCTCGTCACGAACAGCCAGGAACAGGGATGGAGGAGGTACGGGATGAAGACGACAGCACATGCCCGGGACCGATGGCTCGAGCGGGGCGGGCTCGGACCCTTGGAGGTCGCGTTTAAGGCGGCGACGCGGCTCCCGGGGCGGCCCGATCGACCCCAGGCCCGGGGTTACGCGTGGCGCGACTTGGTCCTCGTGGTGCGCGGCCACCGGCTGCGCACCGTAATGACCCGCCAGCAGTGGGAGCAGGTGCATGGGGACACGACGTGGGACGGCATTCCCGTGCGCGGGCCGCTGCCGGCGCGACCCCCGGCCGTCACGGAGGTAGTTTGATGGGAGCGCAGGAGTACAATCGCGCGGCGTGGCCGCTGTTGGCGCGCACGGCCCGGGATCGAGACACGATCACGTACCAGGCCGTGGCCAACGCGGTCAATCGCGTATGCCACAGCCACCTGACCCCCTACACGACGGGGCCCCACGCCCTGGACCGCATCGAAAGGTGGTGCCTGCGTCACGGCATTCCCGACCTGACGGCGGTGGTCATCAGCCAGGAGTTTGGCATCCCGGGCCACGACTTCTTTCGGCAGAACGGCCTCGACCCCGGGGCGTCACAGGGAAAGCCGCGCTACCACTGGTCGCTCATCCGGAACCGGGTGTGGGAGCACGCCTATGACGAGGAGCCCCCGGCCGGCCTTTGATCCGGCGCGGTGACTTGGGTTCTGGGGGTTCCCCATCGTGTCGACTCTCAAGGAGGAATCGTTGTGGACAAGCGCTGGCCCTCCGTGGCCTTGATTGCCGGATCCGCGCTGGTGGCGGCTGGGTGCGGAGCGGCCCCAGCCGCCGCGCCGGTACGGCATGCCCATCGGACAGCCCCCTCGTATCAGCCGCCGTCCAGCCACTCCGGATCGGCCCAGGCGTCCGGGTCGGTGGCGTCCCCGACCGCGCCGACCTTGACGCTGACCCAGGTGGGATGGGACTACGCGGAGGACAGTCCGGCGCTGTGGGTGCAGGCGACGGACAACCTGTCCACCAGCCTAAACCAGCTGCGCGTCAAAGCGACCTTTGTGAATCCCGCCACCAACGTGGTGCTGGGAACGGACACCGAATACCTGGCTGGCGGCGGATTCGGAACGGGTGGCGGCACGCTCCAGCCCGGTCAGTCCTCCGTCCCGGTGGAGGTGGTCCTCCTGGCCCCGAATTCCCTGGGGAATCCCTTCCCGGTCAGCGCGTTGGTCCAGTGGAGCCGCCATGCGTTCGGTGGCTGGCACACCTGGAAGACGGTGTCGGTACCGGGCGGTCCACCGCCCGGACCCTACACCAATGGCCAAACCGCCAGTCTGCCCACCCCGGCCAAAAATGTGCTCACGTTCGAGCCGGTATCGTCGAACAGCACCATTCTTCAGGATGTCATGACCGTCACCGGGCACACGAACCACGAGTCGGGGTCGGACTTTGTCGGCACGGTGACCGAGCAAGCGCTGTCGAATGGCCAGGTCGAGGTGACGTGGAGCGTACCCCTGGCCACGTCGCCCAGCGCCGCCGCCTCGGGCGCGATGTCGCTGGTCAGCGGTAATCCCGCGCTCTTTCAGTTCTCCATCACCAGCGGGGGCGCTACGCTGACCGGGCTGAACCCCAATGCGCTGAACTTGATGAACGTCTTGGGCTAGACGCGCCGCAGAAACGCGTCTGCGGGCGGGCGGACGCCGTCGACCGGCTGTCTTGAGAGCCGGTCGACGCGTTCCGCACCCCGTGCCGGTAGGCACACCGCCCTTGGCCGTCAGTCGGGCGCAGCCTGCAGTTCGGCCATCCACTGCTCCATGGCACGCGCGTCCCGGGGAATGGTGTCCGAGAGCACCTCGACACCGTCCGGCGTAATCAGGACGTCGTCCTCGATGCGGACGCCCAGTCCCTTGTCTTTCAGGTACAGGCCGGGCTCGACCGTCAGGACCATACCCGGCTCAAGCTCTCGGTACTCTCCCACGTCATGGGTGTCCAGCCCCAGGTAGTGGCTCACCCCATGGAAATAATACTGGCCGATGTCGCTTTCATCGCGCAGGTAGCCCAGCGCCTTCATGCCGCGTCCGAGGACGCGGCGCGTAAGATTTTGCAGCTCGCGGTGCGGTACGCCGGGGCGCATCGCGGCCATGACCTCGTGGCTGGCTTCGCCCACGAGGTCGTGAAGGGCGCGCTGGGCCTCCGTGAAGGTGCCGTCGGCTGGGAACGTCCGCGTGATGTCGGCCTTGTAGTACGCAAATTCCGCGGCCGCGTCCACCAGCAGGACCTCGCCCGGCTGTACCGTGTCGCGGAGCGTAGTGTAGTGGAGGACGGCCGCGTTGGCCCCCGTGGCAATGATCGCTGGGTAGGCCAGGCCGGCGCCGCCCCCGATGAGCGTGCCGGTGAAGTGGCCGTTTAGCTGGAACTCGCGGACCCCGGGGCGGGTGTGGGCCAGGATGGCGGCCAGCCCGGCTTTGGTGTGCGCGATGGCTGCGCGCATGCGCGCAATCTCGCCGGCCGACTTGATGCGCCGCAACTCCGCCAGAAGGGGGAAGACGTTGCGCACGGGCGTGCCCGGGTGCTTCTCCCTCAGCCGATGGGCAAAGCGAATGGCGTCGGACGCGGGGCCAGCCCACTCCCGATGCTCCAGGTCCAGGTACACGTCGGGGTAGTGCCCGCTCTCAATGAGGCGGTTGACGAAGGGGAGCCACCGGTCCACGGTCTCGACATCGCCTATGTTCGACAGGGACTGGGCTTGTTCGGCGGTCATCATCCGCCCGGTCCACGCCTCCGCATGGGGATCGACCGGCTCGATGAAAAGCCTCGCCGTCCGCTCGCTGCCGCGGCGGGTCAGCACCACCACCTGATTCTCCCGGTCCAGACCCGAGAGATAATAATAGTTGTGGTTCGGGGCGTACCGGTATTCTTCGTCAGCCGTCCGCAGCAGCGGCCGGCCCGAAAACAGGATCACGATGCCGTCGCCCGGGAGGGCCTCCCACAGCCTCTGGCGGTGGGATTCCAAATCCAGGGCCATCTCGGCGGTGAGATCGGCCGGTAAAGTATCCGACATGCACTTCTCTCCCCTAGGGTCGTGGTTGCGCGTGACAGCACGCGGGCGGTCCCCATGCGCTGAGAGGAACCGACGTCCCCACGGTAGGAAGGGTGGGCCGGCGTGTCAATGGGCGCCGACGCACGCGAGGCCGGCTCGGCGCCGAAATGCCGGCCGGGCTGGCCGAGTGGGGCACCCGGGCGACGCGTTCACCCCATGATCTACGAACCATCCGCTGGTGGAGCCGATGGTGGGGCATGGATCTCAGATAGGTCCGCCACCCCTACAGGGGCGACCCCTCGGCCGCCCAGGCGAGCGCGGCCGCGGCCGCCTCGTCGAGGCTCACCACCCTCCTCTCGCCGGTGCGGCGGCGACACAGCTCCACACCTCCCTGAGCCAGGCTGCGCGGACTCACGGTGATGCGAACCGGCATCCCCAACAGGTCCGCATCCTGGAACTTCACGCCCGCAGACAGCAGGCGGTCGTCGTACAGCGCCGCTTCTTGGCCCAGGCGTCCGTACACCTGGTCCGCCGCCTCCTGGACATTGGGGTCCGCGTGGGTGGTCAGCAGGTGCACCGGCCACGGCGCCACCGCGGGCGGCCAGACGATGCCGCGTTCGTCGTGGTGCGCTTCCACGACCGCGGCCAAGAGCCGCGTGATGCCCAACCCGTAGCACCCCATCCAGGGGAAGAAGGATGCTCCGCCGGGTGCTGTGAGCACGAGCCCCATCTTCTCGCTGTAGACGGTGTCCAACTTGAAGATGTTGCCCACTTCAATGCCGCGCGCGAATTCAAGCGGTGCCCCACAGCGGAGGCACGTGTCGCCGGACTGCACCAATCCGATGTCGGCCGATATATCCGCCCGAAAGTCGCGTCCGAGGCGCATGCCCACGCGGTGCGCGTCAGGGCGGTTGGCGCCGGTGACCCACGGGCCGCCGTCGACGGCAGTGTCGGCCGCGACCAGAACGCCGCGAGGGAGTCCCGGGCCGGGTCCCACGAACCCGGGAGTAAGGCCCAGCTCGGCAGCGCGGGCCGGGCCGAGGGGCAGGAGCGGCTCACTCAGGGCTCGGCTCAGCTTCACCTCATTCACCTCGCGGTCGCCGCGGACCAGCGCGACCACGATGCGGCCGCTGGCCGTCAGTCGGTACACGGTTTTCAGCATCCGGTCGGCTGCCCAGCCATACCGCTGGGACAGTGTCCCGATGCTGTCGGCGCCAGGGGTGTCCACCTCTTGCGGTGTGTCGGGCCCGCCCGCCGGCTCGCGCCGCACCGGCGGGGTCGAGACGGCCACCTCGCGGTTGGCCGCGTAGCCGCACGAACGGCACAACACCAGCGTATCCTCGCCCCCCGGCGCGAGGAGCATGAACTCATGTGCGGTGGTGCCCCCCATGAACCCCGTGTCGGACGCCACGGTCACGACGGGAACGCCAGTGCGGACAAAAATGCGCTGGTACGCCTTCAGCATCTCCTGGTAGTGCGCGTCCAGGTCGTCTGGACTCGGGTGGAAGCTGTAGGCATCCTTCATGAGGAACTCGCGCAGGCGCACCAGTCCGCCACGAGGGCGCAGCTCATCGCGAAACTTGGTCTGGATCTGGAAAATCAACTGCGGCAGCTGGCGTGCCGAATGCACGAATGCCTTGACCAAGTCGGTCGCTGCCTCCTCGTGGGTCATGGCCAGCACCATGCCATGGCCCGTGCGGTCCTGGAACCGGACCAGCGTGTCGTCCACGGACGAAAAGCGGCCGGACGCCTCCCACAGCTCGCGCGGATGGACCACCGGCAACAGCACCTCCTGGGCTCCCACGGCGTCCATCTCGGACCGCACGATGGTCTCCAGCCGGCGCAGCGTGCGCACCGCGATGGGTGTGAGCGCGTAGATGCCCGACGCCACCTGACGCGCCAGTCCGGCTCGCAGCACCAGTTGCTGCGAGGGCAGGTCCCCGTCCTGTGCTACGCGGCGGCGGGTTGCGAACAGCATTCGGGACATGCGCATGGCCGCTGCCTCCCTCCAAGAAAAAAGCCCGCCCCCAACAAGGGCGAGCAAGCTCGCGGTACCACCTTTGTTCAGGCGCCCAAGGCGCCCCTCATGGCCGCGCTATCGGGCGGCGCCCGGGCAGGTTGACTGCCGGCTCGGGAGTGGGTTTCGCGAGCGGCTCTGCGCCGGCTCGCACCTGCCGCCGGCTCTCTGGGCATGCCCCACGCTACTGGCTCCGTCATCACGCTTTATTGGAAGAAAGCATAACGATGGCAGGGCGGCCCGTCAAATGCAGGGGCTCCCTGAGCCGACCCTGGCGACCCGGTGCGCCGAGGGCCATCTGGGAACAAGGGAAGTCAACGCCGCATCCATGGCAAGTGCGCCCCTACGGGCTGGTCCGGGCACGGGGTAGTTGCCCCCACGCCCGAGGCACCGTTAACCAGCGGTGTAGGGGTGCTACGGTGAGGTGGATGAGCGGCGCCGTCGGGCCGAGGGACACGGCTGCGCAGCCCACCAGGGAGCCCGCAGCCGCCATGAGCAGAGTGGGTGGGGGACCGCAACTGGGCTGGGCCGCCCCGCCAACTTGGGCAGCATAATCAAGCCAGCGCGCAGCGCCACGGCGGAGGCAGGGGCAGCGCGAGAATGGGGAGGCCCCCCAGGAAGCCGCCAAGCGACACCACCAGCGAGACGCCGCCCACCACGGGCGCCTGGGTCACCAGGAGCCGCGTGCGGTTGGGTACCGCGGCCAGGCTCACCGCCGGTCCAGGCGATACACGCTTTTGGCCACGGTGCTGGGCGTCCTGAGGGCTCTCGGCCTCGCCGTCGAGGCGGTGGGGCGTTGAGACCACGCCCCCACTGCCCTCCGGTAGCACCTGCGGGATCGCCCCGGTTCGCAATCGGGACGCCGGTGATCCCCTTCGCGGTGGCAGTACTGGGCACTCTCTCCACCGACGCGGAGTACGCCTCCAGCATGTGTCGGCGGCGCCAGCGGGTTCGCGCTTAAGGACATGCCAGCCGTCGACGTTATCGCCGCCGTTCGAACCGTGGCGGCGACGCGCTCCGTACGCCGAGCAGCGCCGCGAGCGGGGCTGGTGAGCCGGCCGCCGCGCAAACCACCGCCCCCGAACCGCAAAGGGACTCGGACCGGCGGCGAAGTGCTGACGCACGTGGCGGCCGGTCAGTCCAACTCGGAGATGCCAGCGCGCCGCCCGTCAGCCCTCCCGCGCCCCCACGAAATTCACGATGCTCGCCTGGCTGACGTACCGAAGACGTGCTGGGGAACCCTGGTGCGCCGAGGATCATCTGCGAACGCGTGAATCCAACGCCGCATCCATAGCCAGTGCGCCCATGTGGACTGGACCGGGTGCGGGACAGTTGCCGTCCCCGATGGGCAGCCGACCAGCGCCCCTCACGTGGTGGCCAGTTCCCCCGATCCTCCCCGCGTGAAAAACGTGACGGCCACGCCCAGCGCCACCAGCACCGTGGTGACGGCCAGCCACACCCCCCCGGCGGAGATGGCGAGCGGTCCCAGTAGCACTGGTACCAGCGCCACGCCCACGTTGGACGCCAAGCTGTAGCCCGCGGTCGCGAGCCCGGCCGCGCCGGCGCTGACGGCGGCGCGGGCACTGTCTTCGAGAGCCAACGTGTACCACGCGTTGCCGCTGATGCCCAGCAGCAGAAACGTGAGGTCGATGCCCCCAGCGGTCGTCGGGATGACGCCGGTAAGAAAGGCGGCCGCGATAAACGTGAACACTAAGGCCGCAGCACCCAGCACCCGCTCCAGTCCTTCGCTGGCCTGGTCCATCCGCTGACCGATCCATCCAAATGCGGCGGCGCCCGCGGCCGACCCGAGAAACGTGAGTGCCGTGAGGTTTCCGCCAATGATCGCGGCGACGGGACTGTGCAGGTGCACCAAGGCGGCGGTGGCGACGGACCCAAACATCACGCTGGTGGACGCCACCACGAACCCCACGATCCAGCGGGGGTGCACCGCGAGGTTAAGCGGGCCTAGCGCACGGTCGCGCCGTGGGGCTTGCCGCACGGCCAGCCGTGCCAGCCATCCCCCGGCGATCACGTTGAGCACCACAGCGACCCAGAGTCCGTTGGCCGCGCCCAAGTGGCCCCCCACCAGGGCGCCAAAAGCCATGCCGAGAAACAGGGTGCCAATCACGAGCCCGGTGCCGGTTTTGGTGGCCTGGACCCCTGACATGCGGAGCACCGCGCCGATGGGCGCGATGAGAAACGGATAGGCCAGCGCGGCAATGATTTGGCCCGCGAGAAATAGGTCGTAGGATGTGGCCAGCGCGCGAATCGTGAGGCCCACGAAGGTCAGCACGACGGCCACCACCAGAGACGGCCCGGGGCCGCGGCGGCTCACGTAGTAGCCCGCCGGCAGGGACCCGGCGACCATGGCGTAGCCGTACAGGGATATCAGAAGCAAAATCGCCCAGAGCGGCGCCCCGAAACGGGCGATCTCCGTCGGTACCAGGGGCGCCAGCACAAACCAGCCAAATCCCAGCGTAAAGGCAAAGGCGCCGTACGGCCCCAACAGTCGCGCGCCCACTTCTCTCGTCGTCCCAGCCACCTCGGTCGACATCCGGACACCTCCATTGCAGAATTCGCCATGATCCCGAGACTTCCTGCCTGGCAGCCGGGCGGGTCCGTGGTCAAGGATTCGCGTGGCACTCGGGTGATGGATGCCCCAACCCGCGAGGCGCGGGGCGGCAGGACGGCCGTGGCCCTTCAGGGGGCCGCAGCGGGCTGCCGCGTCCGTGGCGCACCGCGCTCGGCCGGCGGCACCGTACTGAGGGCCGGCCCGATTGGAGAGACGCTCGGGGGCTGGTGTCAGGCCATGAAGTGGGGTGGCCGCCCGGATCGGGCCGCTGCCCAGCGGTCGCACCGGGACCTGCCCGGGTGGGGATCCGGGGGGCGCGGTGACCGGTTCTAAACGCCGACCGGTCAGAAAGCCTGGAGAAGTGGACGGCGGAGCGGCCGCTGCGTCTAGACGGGGCTTTCTCGCGCCGTGCAGGCGCCTTCGCGCACCGACACAATCTAACTGACCGTGCACGTGCGGCATCGCTTGACGGCCGCGGCCACCAGGCTGACCGTGGGGACCCCAAGCCCAGGCCACAGCGTCACCGGGCGGCCCACTCCGAAGCCAGCAGCGGGGCAGTCCGGCCGTGCGGGGGCGCCCAGAAGGTCATTTCACGGCTCAGCTGGGCCTGGGTCGCCTGAGTGTGGGGGGTCGGTGAGTACGCGGGGGACGCTCGGGCGTGCCGGCAGGCCGGGGGCCGGCTCGCGGGCCGTCCGCTCTCTGACAGACCACGTGGGGCTCGGGCCGCTCACTCGCCCCCGCAGCCGCGTGGAGACATTCCCGGGCCGGAGGCGTCCGTGGCCATCTACCGCATGGCGGCCGCGAACGCCGAGCGCGTGGCGACGGGAAAGAGTACCCACGCAGCTTGAACCGGCTCAATGTGGCGGTGTCGCGCGCCGGAGGAGTGCAGTGTCGCCTCCGCCCTGGCCGTTGCGCACCAGAGGGTGTCCTTGGATGCCGTGGGGAAGCCTGTCGGGATGATCCATCGCCTAGCTAGTGTCGTCGTGGGGGCTAGAGCAGTCCGCGCCGTGCTTGACACACGCGTTGGCCGCCGCCCAACTGATGGGGCGGCCCCTCGAAGAGTGGTGGACCCTGAGCGAGACGTCCTGGGCGTCGGTCGGCCCCCCGGCGGCCGATTAGCTAAAGGAATCCCTTCGCTAGGCGGTGTTGAAGCGGGTGCTGAGACCTGCCGTTGGCGCTGATCCGAGAGCCAGTCCATCCCTAGCACGATTCGGACCCGTTGCTGGAACACGGAGGCGTCGACGATGGCGAGACGCTCGGTCGCCGCGTCCACCGCGGTCTCCACCTCCACCCCATAGCCGCTTAGAATTAACTGCGACTGGATGTCTTTCCGGATGTGCGAGCCCGTGAACGCGATGATCATGGGGATAGGAGCGTGACGGCAGTCCTCCAGCGCATAAAAGAGCTTCTCGTCCGCCGTACCCTCGCCGAATGGCACCTTCGCTTCGATACCGATCGACCTCATCCCTTATGTGACCACGATACCCACGTAGCGCCGCCCTCGCAGGAACCACGAACCGACCCACGCCTCTCTGTACACCGCAAGACCGGGCGTGTTCCACGACGGCAGGGCCTCGATGAGCAGGTCCCGGAATTCGTGGCCCCGGTTAGGCACGGGCGATCACCGGCTCGACAGCCGGGGGCACCGCCACCGGATAGGTGGTAATCACGAGTTCCTGAATCGGGCCACGCCGATCGGGCCGAGAATTGATGGCCCGACGGGCCGGGATACGGGTGACCACGAAGTCGTGGTAGAGCTCGTCAAAAAAATCGTCGTCGGGGTCGACATTGTGCGGGTCCGAATTGCTGAGCATGACGGCCGCTCCCCGGACCCGGCACTGGCGGCAAAACGCCGCGAGGTCTCGCTGCTGGTCATCCCCGAAGGCATCGGCAGCGTAGGCGGTGAAGGACGCCGTGGTCGTGAGCGGACGGTACGGGGGATCGCAATAAACGAACGTGCGGGCGTCCACGCGGCTCAGAACGTCTTGGTAGTCGCCGACGAGCAGGGCAACCCGCTGGAGCACGCGCTGTGCCTGCAAAAGGTTGTCGCCGTCACTGAGCAACGGCCGACGATAGCGACCGGCCGGCACGTTAAACTGCCCCTGGCGATTGACGCGATACAGGCCATTGAAGCAGGTCCGGTTCAGAAAAATGAACGCCGCCGCTTGGTCAACGGCCGAGCCTGTCCCGGCATTGAAGAGGTGTCGCACCTCGTAATACATTTGGGTGCGGGTGGCGTCGTCGGCCTCCCAATATTCCGCCTGCCATGCCGCCAGACGCGCGATGAGCACGGACGCATTGTCCCGAATGACGCGATACGTCGCGATGAGTCGCGAGTTCTGGTCGAGCGCCACCAGTTCCAGGCCCGGGAAACGCGCCGCGATGTCGAATAAGACGGCACCGCTGCCCACAAACGGTTCGACATACCGGCGAATCGCGCCGAAGGGAAGGCCCGGCGGATAGCAATGCTGGTAGGTCCCCAACAGTTGCGACTTTCCGCCAGCCCACTTAACAACAGGCCGCGCCCGTTGTGACTTCTCCGCGACGCTGGTCCCCTCCTTACGCATGGATTGGGTGATTAGCCCAGATTCGTCCCAATTGTATCAGAGCCTCCAGCCGTCGCTGAGGAACTAAAGCGCGCCCGGTTGTTAAGACCACCGGTGGCCCTATCGTAGTCCCGTCGGCCTCCTCTCCGGGTATAACTGACCGCTCGTGGGCCTGGGGCCGACACGGACGCCTCGGGGATCGAACGAGAGCCTGCTTAGGAGGGAATCTTGCGAGAGCGCGTTCCCTCTTCCCCTGGGGGGAACTACCTCAGGGGGGACCGCCGCCGCGCTCTACCGGCAGCGGAAGGGGACCGTCGAGCCGGTGTTGGGGATTCTCAAGGAGGTGCCGGGGTTCCGCCCGTTCAGCCGCCGGGGGCTCGCCGCCGCGACCCGTGAATTCACGCTGCTGGCGCTGGCGTACAACATCAACATCCTG
>JAJYPH010000093.1 GCA_021795575.1 Bacillota bacterium | reverse complement strand
CCTGAAAACACGAGGACGCAGTCCGTGGCGTCTCCTGCTGTACGCGCTAGTGGGCGCCATCGTCGGCAGCGTGGTCGGCCGTTGGCTCGGCGCCTACTGGCCGCTGTTGGGGCACGACTATGTCACCCTGGGCGTGGGCACGCCGTGGACGCTGAATCTGGCGGTTGTGGGATTGGCCTTGGGAGCCTGGGTGCATTTGAACCTGGTGGGCTTGTTGGGATTGGTGGCGGGCGTAGCGACGTGGGGGCGTTCCTAAGGAGCAGCGCTTAAGACATTTCTCAGCCAGCCAACGCGGCCCAGGTGGAACTTGAGCCCGGGACGTGGCGTTAGACTGGGGGATGGCGGCCGGCGGGCGACCTGACAGACCAGCCCGACGGAAGGGTGGCGTCCGTGGGCGTCAAGGACTGGCCGGCTCCCGAACGTCCGCGCGAGCGCTTGACCCTGTTGGGCCCGGGTGCGTTGTCGGATGGCGAGCTTTTGGCCGTGCTGCTGGGCACGGGCACCGGGGCGAAAAACGTGGTGGAGCTGGGGCGCGAGCTGGTGGCCGACGGATGGGAATCGCTCGCGGACCGTGGAGTGCGTGAGTTGACAGCGGTGCACGGGATCGGCCCCGCGCGGGCAGCCATGCTGGTTGCCGCGCTGGAGGTGGGCCGGCGGGTCCGGCGAGCCGGGGCGGCCAGGCGGGCGCTGCGGTCCGGGGACGACATTGCGGATCTGGTGGGCGATGAGATGGCCCGCCTGCCGCAGGAGCAGTTCCGGGTGGTGTTGGTGAACGCGAAGCAGCAGGTGGTGGCGGTGGAGACACCGTTTGTCGGGGGGCTGACCTCGGTGGAAGTGCACCCCCGGGAGGTGTTTCGCGCCGCCGTGCGGGTGTCGGCCGCCGGGGTTATTTTGGTGCACAACCACCCGACCGGGGACCCGAACCCCAGCCGCGAGGATCGGCTCTTGACCAAGCGGCTGGCGCAAGCCGGGGAGACGTTGGGGATTCCAGTACTGGATCATGTGGTGATTGGCCACGGCCGGCACATCAGCTTCAGGGAATTAGGGTTCCTCGGCGAACCCGGATAGGAAAGGGGCACCCGCAACAGATGCTGCGCTACTTTTACAGTGCGTTTTCGCGCGATATGGGGATCGACTTGGGCACCGCCAACACCGTGGTGTTTGTCAAAGGGAAGGGAATCATTCTCCAGGAGCCCTCGGTGGTCGCGATTGACCAGCAGACCGGAGAAATCATTGCGGTGGGCCAGGAGGCCAAGCAGATGGTGGGCCGGACGCCCGGGCACATTCGTGCCGTGCGCCCGCTCAAGGACGGCGTGATTGCCGACTTTGACCACACGCAGGGCATGCTGAAGCACTTTATCCAAAAGGCCGTTCCCAACTTTCGGGTGTTTCACCCCATGGTCGTGGTCGGGGTGCCGTCCGGGGTCACCGGCGTCGAGGAGCGCGCCGTGAAAGATGCCGCGGTCCAGGCCGGGGCGCGTGAGGCCCTGGTGGTGGAAGAGCCCATGGCGGCCGCGATCGGCGCCGGGCTGCCGGTGGACGAGCCCACGGGCAACATGATCGTGGACATCGGCGGCGGCACCACCGAAGTGGCCGTCATCTCGCTGGACGGGATTGTGACCTCCCAGTCCATCCGCGTGGCGGGCGATGAGATGGACGAAGGGATTCAGAACCATATTAAGCGCACGTACAACATGATGATCGGGGAGCGGACGGCTGAAGAGGTCAAAATGACCATCGGGGCCGCGTACCCGCCGGACCAGGACCAGACGATGGATGTTCGGGGGCGCGACTTGGTGACGGGCCTGCCGAAAACCTTGAAAATCACGGCATCCGAGATTCAGCGCGCGCTGTCCGACACGGTGAACCAGATCGTCGAGGCGATCAAAGTCACGTTGGAGCGGACCCCGCCGGAGCTGGCCGCGGACGTGATGGATCGGGGCATCGTCATTACGGGCGGCGGCAGTCTCTTGCGCGACTTTGACAAGTTGGTGAGTGCCGAGACCGGCATGCCGGTCCACATGGCGGAGGAGCCCCTCCTGACCGTGGTACGCGGCACCGGCATGGTTTTGGATGACGAAAAGCACCTGGAGGCACTTCGGCGCCGCAATCGCCGCTGACCGTTTTGGCCCGGGTCCGGAGGGGGTTGACCATTGGACTTCCTATACCGGTGGCGGCGGCCGATCCTCGCGGTGTTGGTGATCATCGTGCTGGCCACGCTCCTGTCGTACACCGCCAAATTGCGGGGCCACGTGCTCACGCTGTCTGCCGTGGCGGGGATCGTGGCGGACCCCGTCGGTGGTGTGATCACCCATGTGGCCGGGGGGGTGCGGGGGGACGCCCAGAGCCTCACGCAGCTTTTTCGGCTACAGCAGGAAAACCAGAGGCTCAAGGCGCAGTTGACCCTGTACCAGAGCTTGAAGCTCCAGCTGGAGGAGGTGCAAGCCGACAACACGCGGCTGCGCGGGCTGTTGTATCTCAAGAGCCAGCTGGGAAGCTGGCACCTCCTGGCGTCGTCGGTGGTGGCGCGGAATCCCAACAACTGGTTTTCCACGCTGACGATTGGGCGGGGGTCCACGAGCGGCGTGAAGGTGAACATGCCGGTCATCGTGCCGCAGGGTGTGGTGGGCCGCGTGGTGTCGGTCTCGCCCACCACGGCGCAAGTGCTGCTCCTGCTGGATCCGTCGAGCGGGGCCGGCGCTTTGGATGTCCGATCGCGGTCGGCCGGCGTGGTGGTGGGCCGGGATCCCATCACCGGGACGTTGCGATTTCAACTGTTCAGCCACAATCCCAACGTCCTGCCCGGAGACGCGGTGGTGACGTCCGGCCTGTCCCAGTACTTTCCCAAGGGACTCCTGCTGGGCCAGGTCATAGCCGTGGCCTCGTCGGCCGGGGGGCTGACGGAAACGGCTACGGTCAAGCCGGCGGTCAACTTTAATCAGCTGGAGACCGTGATGGTGGTGCTGGCCCACCCTAGCGGGGAATCCACGCCGCCACTGTCCGGGCTGGTGCCCTGATGTGGCAGTATCGCTGGTGGGCCTGGGTGCTCCTGTTTGTGGTGGCCCTGATTCTCCAAACGGCGTTTCTGCCGCTGGTGTTTCCCATCGGGTACGTCCCCAACCTGATGCTGGTGGTCGTGGTGGCGCTGGCGTTTTTTGAAAGCCCGTCGCGGGGAGCGCTCTTGGGGGCCATCGCCGGCCTGATGACGGACGTGGCCGCCGGGCGGCTCATCGGCATGAACCTGGCGCTGGACGCCATCGTGGGGTACCTGGTGGCCCGGCTGCAGAGTCAAATTGTTCGGGATGATGTGCTGGTGCCCGGGCTGGTGGGCGCGTTTACCGCGGGCGTCAGCCGCCTTGCTGAGTGGGCCGTGCTGCGGGTGCTGGGCTACTCGTTCGCGTTTCGACCGTTTGTGGCTCCCCTGCCGACCGATATCTTGTTTGCGCTGTTTATGACCGGCGCGGTCATGGGCTTGTTGCGTCTGCGTCCGCGCCACGAGGTGGATGCCCGCTTGAGGTTTTGAATTTTGTCTGCCAGATTATGGCTCTCTGGGCTATAATGCAGGAGGAAACTGCACGCCCGGGGCCGAAAAGCGGCAGGACTTGGCGCCGCAAGCCCGAATGACTCACCTGGATGCGGTAAAAGGGGGAGAACGGCCGGTATGCCTCGGCGACGGACAGCCACCGCAGCGCGGGCGAGCATGGCCACGCCATGGTTGGCGGGGCGTTGGGACGAGCCCACCTCGTCGACCTTGCCCACCTTGCTGGTGCGGCGTCACTTGCGGTCGGGTCAGCGGGTGCACTACCAGGGCAACGTGGTGGTGCTGGGCGATGTGAATCCGGGCGCCGAGATTGTGGCGACGGGTGACATCGTCGTGATGGGGGTCCTGCGTGGACTGGCCCACGCGGGGGCGGCGGGCGACAGTGCACGGGTGGTGGCGGCGTTTCGGCTCGAGGCCACCCAACTGCGCATCGCCAGCCACATCACGCGGGCGCCGGAGGGAGACCGGCCGCCCGACGTGCCGGAAGTGGCGCAGGTGCGGGACGGTCAAGTGGTGTTGGACAGCCTGACGCAATTGTACGAGGACCGCTAGGACGCGGAGACGTCCTGGCTAGGTTTGGCGACGTTAGGAGAGATGCAGCTATGGGAGAGGCCATCGTCATCACCTCGGGGAAGGGCGGCGTGGGGAAGACGACCACCACGGCCAACTTGGGGGCGGCCCTGGCCAACATGGGCCACCGCGTGGTGCTGGTGGATGCGGACATCGGCCTGCGGAACCTGGATGTGGTGATGGGTTTGGAGAACCGGATTGTCTACGACTTGGTGGATGTCGTCGAGGGATTTGCCAAGTTGAAGCCGGCGCTCATTAAGGACAAGCGCTTCGACAACCTCTACCTGCTCCCGGCGGCCCAGACGCGTGACAAGAACGCCGTGTCACCGGAGCAGATGCGGCAGCTGGTGGCGGACCTCAAGGAAGAGTTCGACTGGGTCATCATCGACTGCCCGGCGGGCATTGAGCAGGGATTCCGCAATGCGGTGGCGGGCGCGGATCGGGCCGTGGTGGTGGCGACGCCCGAGGTGTCCTCCGTGCGGGACGCCGACCGCATCGTGGGTCTCTTGGAGGCGCACGACATTGTCAAGCCGCTGTTGCTGGTGAACCGACTGCGCCCCGCGATGGTCAAACGCGGCGAGATGATGGACATCGACGACATCATCGAGATTCTCGCCATTGAGCTTTTGGGCGTCGTGCCGGAAGACGAGGGCATCGTGATGTCGAGCAACCGCGGGGAGCCGGCGGTGCTGTCCGACCGGTCGAAGGCCGGGGAGGCGTACCGCAACATTGCTCGGCGGCTGGCCGGCGAGGAAGTGCCGGTCCTGGCCGTGGCCGAGGACGGCCTCTTGACCCGGCTCCGCCGCCTGATGGGGTGGTCCGGATGAGTCAACGAGGACGCGCCGGCGGATTTTTGGACCTCATCACGCGGGTGCTGGGCCGTGACGAGGGCAGTCGCGGCACGGCCAAGGAGCGCCTGAAACTGGTGCTGATCCATGACCGGGCCAGCTTGTCGCCCGAACTCCTGGAGGCCCTCCGGGCCGACATGATGAAGGTGATCACGGCCTACATGGACATCGATTCCGACGGCTTCAAAGTGGAGTTCGAGCGGCAGGATGATGCGGTGGCGCTGGTGGCCAACATTCCCATCGTCTCCGTCAAGCGGCACGCGTAAGTCGCGCGTGCGAAAAACCAGGACCCCCCCGGCGGCGTTGTCCCGTTATAATGGGAGGCGCGTCCGGGGGGGATTTGGATGAAGGCACGCAGCGTGTGGGGCCGAATGGATTTTCTGGTGCTGTTCATCGTGGCGGGGTTGGCCGTGCTGTCGCTGGTGGTGCTGTTCATCGCCACCAAGCCGATCTATCCGCTGGAGCCCACGTACTACGACAAGCGGCAGGCCATCTGGATGGTGCTGGGATTGTTGTGCGTCCTGGTGGTGGCCGCCATTCCGTACGAGCGCATCGCCCAGTGGTCCAAGTATATTTACTGGGGCAACATGCTCCTCTTGATGGTGGTGCTGGTCAAGGGCCACACGGCCTTGGGCGCCTCGCGCTGGATTGGGTTTGGCAACATCCAGGTGCAACCGTCGGAGTTTGCCAAGGTGGCCATCATCGTCACGCTGGCGGATCTGCTGAGTCGGCGGCGCAGCATGCGGCGCATCCGCGACTGGGTGAGCCCGGTGGCACACGTCCTGCTGCCGATGGTGCTCATCATCAAGCAGCCGGACCTGGGCACGGCCCTGGTATTCGTGGTGATCCTGCTGGGGATGCTGTATGCCGCCGGAGCGCCGGGCCCGAAGCTGCTGTTGGTGTTTGGCGGCGGGTTCGGGCTGGTGGTGCTGTGGATCTACGCCCATCTGCACTGGACCATCGGGCACCATCCCATCCCCATCTTCATGCATACGTACCAGCTGAATCGGCTCCTGATCTTTTTGAATCCAGGCAAGAGTCCCATGGGCAGCGGCTACAACATCATTCAGTCGCGCATCGCCGTGGGCATCGGCGGGGTGTGGGGCGTGGGGGTGGCCGGGAGCCACGCGGGCCAGCTGAGCTTCCTGCCGGAAGCCACCACCGACTTCGTGTTTGCGGTCGTGGCGCAGGTGCTGGGGTTCGTGGGCACGATCGGGGTGCTGTTGGCCTACTTCATCGTGCTGGCCCGCGGACTGGTCATTGCCGCGGGGGCCAAGGACCGGCTGGGCATGCTGATGGCCGCTGGCGTTGTGGCGATGCTGGGCTTCCATGTGATCGAGAACGCGGGCATGGCGATTGGGGTCATGCCGGTGGCGGGCGTGCCGCTCCCGTTCGTGAGCTATGGTGGGTCGGCGTTCATCGCGGATTCGCTGGTCATTGGGCTTCTGATGAGCGTGTACGCCCGGCGCGACCGGTACATGTTCGTGGCCGAGCCGGCGCCGGCCACGAGTCCCGCCGTCCCCGCTGCGCGGAACAAGCCCCGAGCCCCGGCGGCCTATGACTAACGACCGATAGAGTGGGGGACGAAGATGAGTCGGCCGCAGATGGGCGTCAGCCGTTTTGACCTGCATTGGTTTTCCGTGGTGAATCACTGGACGCTGGTGTCGCCGGCTCTGGACAAGTTGGGCCAGGTGCTGGCGGGCGATGCGCCCGAAATATGGGCGGTTCTCCTGGTGCTGTTCTGGTTTTGGCCGCCGCTCGCCGCCAACCGCGCGCGGCGCACGGTGGTGTACGCGGCGGTGAGCGCCTTGCTGGCGCTGGCCTTGAACTACGTGCTGACCCACACGTCCGGCTATCAGCCGCGGCCGTTCGTGTACCTGCCGCCGACGGCCGTGCACCAGCTGCTGCCCCACGCGGCGGACTCCGCGTTTCCGAGCGATACGACGGCGGGCAGCTTCGGGTTTGCCACGGCGTTTTTCTACGCAAAAGCGCGCGATGGCTGGTGGGCCTGGCTGCTCGCCGCGGCGATTGGCGTGGCGCGTGTGTTTGTCGGCCTGCACTGGCCCAATGACATTCTGGTGGGCGCATTGGACGGCGTGGTGGCGGGACTCGTGGTGCTGGGTGGACGGCGGGCGTTGGAGCCCGCGGTGCAGTGGCTGTTCCGGCTGTTTCGGTTCGCGCCCGCGCGCGCGGGTCAACGTGTCTAACGCGTGGTAAGCCAGGTGCTATGAGCGTCCTAGGGGTGGCGGTACTGGTGGCCGCCGTCGGGCTTGACCGCTGGCGTCGGGACGACCGGCCATCGTGGTGGCTGTGGGGGGGCTCCGGAGCGGCGGGGCTTCTGTTGGTGGCCTTGGCCCGCGTGTGGCCGGCGGACGCGGCATGGCTCCTGGGGATGCTGGCCGGCGCGGGTTTTGCCTGGGGCCGCCCCGTGGACCGGGGCGCAGCCGCTGAGGGGTGGTGGCTCGTCGCCGTGTGCGTCGCGACGGGGGCGGGTGCGTCCCTGGTGGGCCCGGCGGCGCTGCTGGGTCTCGTGACGGCCGGCGGCGCGGCGGCTTGGGGACGAGAGGCGGGTGCGGGTCGTCTCGCGGCTCCCCGGCTGTTGCAGGCCCGGCCTCGCCCGTACCGCATCCACGTGCTGGTGTGTGTCGATGGCCCGTGCCAGCGGGCCGGGGCGGCGTCCGTGCGCGCGGCGCTCGCCCGAGACCCGCGGTTCCGCGTGGGGGCTCGTGTGCGGGTGACGGCGTCCGGGTGCCTGGGACGCTGCCGGGACGGTCCAATTTGCTGGGTGGAACCAGCAGGGACCTTAAAGGCGCATGTCGAACCGACCACACTGGACGAGTTGTTGACCACCCCGGTGGTCCGGGAGGGGCCGGCGTGAGCTTGGTTTTCCTTGCGATTGTACTCCTGGCATTAAATGCGGCCCTGATGTTGGCCGTCGTGGCCATGTTGCGGCGGCTGGAGGAGCGGATGCGTCGGTGGGAGCAGAAACGACCAGCGCGGCGGCGGCAGACACCACGCGGGTGAGGGCGCCGACCCTGATGGTGACGGGCGCCAACGGATTGTTGGGGACCCATCTGGTTCGGCGCGCCGCCATGAGCGGCTACCGGGTCCTCGGGGCGGTGACGGCGCCGCAAGACGGCGCGGGCTATGTGCCGTGGGCGCTCAATCCGGAGAGTGGCCTGCCGGAGGCCCCGCCCGATGAGCTGGCCGCGCTCCTGATGGTGGCCGGGCCGTCCTTTGCCGAGGACATGACGGTCGCGGGACCGCGGCACATTGAGGCGGTGCGCCGGCTTCTGGCATGGGCCCGTCGCTGGGACGTGCGTCGGGTGCTGTTCGTAAGTGCGCTGGGGGCCGATGCCGAAAGCGCCTTTCCGCTGCATCAGGTGAAGGCCGAGGCCGAGGCGCTGGTGCGCCAAAGCGGACTGGACTGGACGATTGTGCGGCCCAGTATGATGTTTGGCAAGGAGAGCGACTTCTTCCGCCGCATGGAGGCGTGGGCCCAGCAGATCTTTGCCCTGGTGCCCAAAACGCTGGGGGTGGCCCAACCGGTGTACGTGGGGGATGTCGCGGAGGCGATTCTCCGTCTCATGGTGAGCCCGGGGATGGAGGGCGCTACTTACGAGTTGCCGGGGCCTCACCCCTTGGGTGTTTACGACATTGTCAAGCACGTGAACGGCGATGCCAGCGTATGGTCGCCGCGGTGGACCATCCGGGTGCCCGAGGTGTGGGGCGAGTCGGGCGTCGTGCAGTGGCCATGGACGGTGGCCGAGTGGGATTACTTCGGCATGGAACCTTACGTGCGCGACGTCCGCTGGATGTCGGAGCTCGGCATTCTGCCGCGGCCCTTCTCCATGTTCTATGGGCCCCATCCTCATCAGCTGTAGCATCCGATGCCAGCGGGTGCGGTCCGTGGCCACGTCGGCCCGGGATAAATGGGTCGGGCGGAAATAGCTGCCGTGGATTGGATTTGGGCCCACCGGTCGGTATCATGGGGTCATGGTTCGGGTTCGGACTGACTTCCGGCTGACTTCCGGCTGACTTCCGATATGGCTTCGCTCCAGGTCTAGTCTGGGAGGTGTCGCATGGCGAAGCGACCGCCCCGTCGCGCGGGTTGGACGCGGCGCGACTTCTTTAATTGGATGTTGAATGGGGTCATGGGCCTCATTGCTCTGGTGGTGGCGATTCCGGTGGTGGTGGAGGCCCTGACCCCGGTGTTTGCGAAATCCACCGAACAGTGGGTGACCTTGGGGTCGGCGTCCAGCCTTCAAACCACCTCCATGCAGGCCGGCAGCGCGGGCGTGGGGGGGGTGGCCCGCACGTCCTACAGCTACATCCAGACCGACCACTGGGCGAAGCTTCCGGCCGCGGACTACGCGTATCTCCGGTATATTGGCGGTGATTGCCCGTTTTACGTGCTGTCACCCATCTGTACCCACCTGGGCTGCCACGTCAACTGGGTGCAGAGCGCGAATCAGTTTCACTGCCCCTGCCACGGCAGCGTGTACACCATTGACGGGCTGAACGTGTCGGGCCCGGCTCCGCTGCCTCTGGGGGTGTTTCGGTGGAAGCTTGCGGGCGGTGACGTGTACATCGAGCTGGAATCTACGTTTACCCACGCGCATCAACGTACGGGAGAGTCGCCCCAGCAGCCCTGCCTACGCATCGGGTAGAGGCTCGTACTGTGGGCCCTATTGGCTCGGTGCCCTAAATTTGGTCTATGTCCCCCCCGTCCTCATACGGTGAGGGCGGGGGGAACCCATGGGTAGTCAAACCAACCGCGAGCCGCCACGCCGACGCGCGCCGGAGCCCTGGCGGCGGGGTTATGTCCAGGTCATGGTGGCGGTGCTGCTGCTGGGGGGTGTGCTGGCCATGCGGCGGGTGGCCCCCGCGGCGCCCGCGTTCGCGTCAGGTGGCACCATGGTTACGCGCTGGACGTGGCCGCCGTCGTCGGCGCTCGCCGCCGCGGCACGCTTTGTGGGGCGGCGCAGCTGGGGCACCGTGGTGGACGTATGGACGGCGGCACTGCCCGCCACCGGTCCGGTCACGCCGGTGCCCGACGGCCGGGTGGTGGCCGCCTATGGGTGGCACGGCGTGGGGCACGGGTACCGGTTTGACCCGGGCACCGTCATCCGGGGCCCCGTGGGCGGTCCCGTACTGGCCAGCGTAGGGGGCACCGTCGTGACTCAGGCGGGCACGCTGTGGGTGGTGGTGTCGCCCGCGCGGCGTCTGGGCTACCGCGGACTCACCGGGGTGGTCGTGCGCGCGGGCGCGCGGGTCTCCCCGGGCATGGTGCTGGGCCACAATCCCGGCACCATCACGGTGCTGGCGTGGGACGACGGATACCCCGTGAACCCGGCGTCCACCGCGTACCTGGGATCGCTGGGGAGGCGCTGACGTGCTGGTGGGTCGCGTCTTGGGCGTGCGGCTCAAACTCCACGCCAGCCTCTTGCTCCTGATGGCGGTGTATGTGCTGGCCGGGCAGGGGGTCCAGATGGCGCTCGGATTTCTGGCCGTACTGGGGCATGAGCTGGCGCACGTGGCGGCGGCGCGGGTGCTGGGGCTGGACGTGGACGGGGTGGAGCTGCTGCCCTTTGGCGGGGTGGCGCGGCTCGCGGGCTTGGACAGCGAGGACCCGGCGCGTCAGGCGCTGGTGGCGATGGCGGGACCGCTGTCCTCGCTGCTGCTGGCCGCGGTGGCCGTGACCGTCCCGCTGGTGTGGCCGGTGAACGGTCAGCTCCTGCACTTTTTCGTCCTCGTCAACGCGGGGCTGGCGCTCTTCAACCTGCTCCCGGCGGCTCCGCTCGACGGTGGGCGTCTCTGGCGTGCTTTGCGGGCGAGCCGAGTGGGGTACGCGCAGGCGCGGCAGGAGGTGCGCCGAGTGGCGGAGGTGGGGGCCGCCGTGCTGGTGGGCTGGTTCTTTCTGCTGGCGGCGTTTGGGGTGTTCTGGTGGCAGGTGGTGGTGCTGGGCGTCTTCCTATGGTGGGCCGCGCGCCGTCCCGATGGCGGGGCGGCCTGGCCGGTTCGCGATTTGGCGGTACGCGCCGCGGCCTTTCAGCGTCGGAGCGTATGGCTGGTGGAAGATGTGGCGGTGCGCGAAGACGCGCCGCTGGGGGATGTGCTGAGCGCGATGCGCCCCAAGAAGCTCCATCGGGTGGCGGTGCTGTCCCCGGGGCAGGAGGTGCTGGGCACGGTGTGGGAACAGGATTTGCTGGCCACGCTGGCCAAGTCCGGGCCGGCGACGCCGGTGCGCCAGCTGGTCCGACGGCCCTGACGGTCCCGGGACGGCGGTGCTCACTACGGCCTGCGTCCGCTCCGCGTCCGGAAATTTTTGCTGGCGGCGCACGGCGTGGTATGGTGGCAAGGGTTGGGATTCGGGTGTGGCGCGCCGGTGGTCCGTCGCAATTGACCAACTGGTGTGAAACTTTTATCATAGGGCCAGCCGCGATGGAGCGGACGCCGGAGCCCAACCGAGGCGAGGATAGGCGATGAGGGAGGAGATTCGCAAGAGCCGACTGAAGCGAGACGGTCCCCCATTTCGTCCGCAATACACAATGTGAAAGGAGCGTCCGCATGGCGCGGCGTAGAAGGCACCGGAGCACGGCTCCGGACGATGGACAGGCGGCCGCGGCACAGGAGGCAGTCCCCGGAAGCCCGGTGGCGTCGAAGAGTCAGGACCGGCCCCCGGCCCGGACGGCCGCTAAAACGTTCAAGGAGCTTTTGGTCAGTTTTAGTCCCCGATTTAGTCGCTTGGCTGTTATCGAAGACGGTCAGCTGGTGGAGTTTTTCATCGACCACGAGGACGAGGAGCACGCGGCCGGCAACATTTACAAGGGCCGCGTGGAAAATGTCCTCCCGGGCATGCGTGCGGCGTTCGTCAACATTGGGTTGGAGAAAAACGCATTCCTGTACGTGGACGACGCCATCCTGGATGCGCCGGACAAGGCCCATCCGCGCGCCATCCAGGACGTGCTCAAGGTGGGCCAGGACATCGTGGTCCAGGTGGTCAAAGAGCCGATAGGCACCAAAGGGGCACGCGTCACCACCCATCTCTCGTTGCCGGGTCGTTATCTGGTGCTGACCCCGTATTCGGAGATTCTGGGAATCTCCCGCCGCGTGACGGACGAGAAAGAACGGGACCGCCTGCGGCAAATCGCGGAGAAGATTCGGATCCGGGGCATGGGTCTCATCGTGCGTACCGTCGCCGAGGGACAAACCGTCCGCACCCTGCAGCGGGACCTGTCTTACCTGCGCCGCCTCCTGATGCGGGTGAACAAGAAAGCCAAAGGCGTCAAGGGGCCCGCCCTGCTGCACCACGAGGTGAGCCTGGTGGCTCGCACGATCCGCGACCACATGGATGAGTCGGTGGACCGGCTGGTCATCGACGACCCGGTGGCGTTCGAGAAGGCGCGGGAGATGGCCGCGTCGCTGTCTCCGAAGCTCAAGGATCGCATTGAGCTGTGGAGCGACGCGGTGCCTCTGTTGCGGGCCCGCGGCGTGGAGGCAGAGCTGGACCGCTCGCTGAAGCGCCGGGTGTGGCTCAAATGCGGCGGCTATCTGGTGATGGATGAGACCGAGGCGCTGACGGTCATTGACGTCAACACGGGCAAGAACGTGGGGACCACCGATCTGGCCGACACCGTCATGGTGACCAACCGAGAGGCCGCCGTTGAGATTGCGCGCCAGTTGCGGCTCCGCGATATCAGCGGGATCGTGGTGGTGGACTTCATTGACATGGAGACCGAGGCCGACCAGACGGAGCTGGTGCGGGTGTTTCAGCAGGCGCTGAAAGCCGACCGCACGCGCGTCGCCGTCCTGGGCCTGACGCGCCTGGGGCTCATGGAAGTCACCCGTAAGAAAGTGCACGAAAGCTTGCTGTCGCAGATGACCCGGGTGTGTCCCACCTGTGACGGGCGGGCGCGCATCCTGTCCGAAGAGGTGATTGCCGCGCGGCTGCGCGAGCAGATTGCCGATCGCCTCCGGGAGTCGGCCGCCGAAGCCATCCTGGCGGAGGCGGCGCCTCCGGTGGCCGCCCACCTGATTGGGCCAGGCGGCAACAACTTAAAGGATCTGGAGCGGGCGACTGGGCGCGCGGTTTTCGTTCGCGGGGCCGCGGATTGCGGTCCCGAGGAACTGCGCATCAAGATGCTGGGCTCTCGGCAGCAGGTGGAGCACGCGGCGCTGCCGGTCCGCGATGGCGAGCGCATTAAGGTGCTGGTGGAGGAGCGGCATGCCAACAATCCCAAGGATGGCATCGCCCGCATTGAAGGGTATGTGATCGATGTGGAGGGCGCGGGATCCCTGGTGGGGGAGCGCGTCCTGGTGGAAGTGCAGCGCTCGCTCCGAACGTTTGCCACAGCACGGGTGGTGACGGCCAAAGTGCCCGCCAAGCGCGTCGCCGAGGCGACCCCGTCGCCCATGGCCGAAAGCGCGTTTCGTACCTAAGCCTTTGTAAGGCGGCTCCTCCGCCAGAGGAGCCGCCTTGGGCGGTCTGGAGGACTCAGGCGGGCCGGCTCCGCGTGATGCGGGCGGCCGCGTCCACTTGGTCGGGTTCCAGGGCGGCCAGCGCGTCCAACAG
>JAJYPH010000092.1 GCA_021795575.1 Bacillota bacterium | reverse complement strand
TCCAGGTCCGCCAGAGTCAAGGGCGCACCCAGGCGGCCGGCGGGCAGGCCATGCAGGTGGTGGAGCCGCTCGTAGCCCCTCTCTTCGTGCCAGTCCAGATGGCAGTGCGGGTGGAACACCACACCGCGCCGGCCGCACCGGTCGGCGTGCACTCGGAGCGTAGCCTGCTGCGCCATGGTGCCGCTGGGCACAAACAGGGCGGCCTCTTTGCCCAGCAGTCGGGCCAGCTCCTCCTCGAGCTGGGCCACTACACCCCCTTGGCCGTAGCGGTCCATCTCTACGTCGGCGGGAATCATCGCCAGAAAATCGGCGGCCCCGCGGTGGCCGTGGCCGTTCAGAAACCGGGTGCACTCCTGGCGGAGCGCCATCAGCGTGGCGGGCGACGGCCCCCCTGGTTCAGTCGCCATTGAGGACCTCCTGCTCATACAGATGTGCTGGCCAGGACCGGGGTGGTAGGCGGGCGGGTGCCACCGTGATGGCGCATGCGCGGTCCACCCGGGGCCGCGTCAGCAGATGCGAGCCCGAGCCAAGCAGGCCCGCCCGATGATGCTGTTCCATCTCCGCGCTACTGGTCAGCCGCCGGCTGACCAAAGAAGTGGCTGGGGAGGCAGGATTCGAACCTGCGAATGCCGGCTCCAAAGGCCGGTGCCTTACCGCTTGGCGACTCCCCAACAAAATTGTGGTGGAGCGGAGGGGATTCGAACCCCTGACCCCCAACGTGCAAAGCTGGTGCTCTACCAACTGAGCTACCGCCCCGCTCCCTCTTCTTCAAGGTCATGGAGCGGGTGATGGGAATCGAACCCACGTGACCAGCTTGGAAGGCTGGAGCTCTACCATTGAGCTACACCCGCGCAAAAAACTGCCCTATCGGGACCCGTCGCCCGGGGCAGTGAAACAAATTGGCAGGCCAGGAGGGACTCGAACCCCCAACCCGCGGTTTTGGAGACCGCTGCTCTACCATTGGAGCTACTGGCCTGCGACGCGACAACCCGTATTCTAGCACAAACGGGACTGGTGGGCCATGAAGGATTCGAACCTTCGACACTCCGCTTAAAAGGCGGATGCTCTAACCAGCTGAGCTAATGGCCCCCACAAGTTGGTGGCCCCACCGGGATTCGAACCCGGGTTACCACCTTGAAAGAGTGGTGTCCTAGGCCTCTAGACCATGGGGCCAAATCTGGTGGAGATGAGGGGGGTCGAACCCCTGACCTCGTGAATGCCATTCACGCGCTCTACCAACTGAGCTACATCCCCGCACGACATCACCGTGCGGCACGACAACACGGCCGACCGCGTTGCTAGTATAGCCGGCATCCAGCTGCGCCGTCAAGCGTCGTGTCGTCTCGGCCGACGTTTAAACGACCGTGACGTCGACCGGGCGTTCCAATCTTATGGAATCATACGCGGCCAGCGTCACGGCCGTGGCGGCGCGACCATCCTGCCCGGTGGCCAGCTCGGGCGCCACCGGCCCGCCGGCCGCTGCGACGACGAACCGGTCAATGAGAAGCGCATCCATGTCCGGCCCATAAGGCGCCATTCGATGGACCGCCGGACGGCTGCGAAACCAATCCAACTGCTCGGCCCATGGATCCAGCGCCGCCACGCCGGCGGTGCCCACCACGTCCAGCCGCACGTCGCCCCACGTGGGGAATCCCCGGGGACGCGACCACGACGGATCCAGCGTCGCCACCGTTCCCCCGCGAAACGTGAACTGCACCAGGGCCGCGTCCTCGACCGGCGTGCCGTGGATGCGGTTGGACGCCAGGGCGTACACGCGCTCCACCTCGTCCGCCAGCACCCACCGCATGACGTCGGCGACATGGCTGACATGATCCATGACGGCCCCGCCCCCCGACAGGCCGGGGTCCAGAAACCACCCCGGCGGCAACTGCCCGTGGTTGCTGCCCGCCATCGCGAGAATCCGACCGAGCTGGCCACTCTGCACGAGCTGCCGGAGGCGGCCCACCGCCGGCAGCCCGCGCACGGGCAGCGCCGCATACAGATGACCGCCACCGCTCGCCGTGGCTTCCAACATGGCATCCGCATCCGCCAGCGTGGTGGCCAGCGGCTTCTCACACAGGACCGCCAAGCCCGCCCGGCCCGCCAGCTCCACGTAGCGTCGATGGTGGACGTTCTCCGCGGTCACCACGGCCGCCTCAGACCGGCCCACCAGGGTTTCGGGAGGCGCCACCCAGGGCAGGTGCAGCCGCTGCGCCGCCGCCTGCCCCCTCGCCGCGTCGCTGTCGGTCAGCCCCACCAGCTCCACGTCCGGTCGGGCGGCCAACAAGGCCGCATACGTTTCAAAGTGCACGTGGGCGGCGGAGAACAGACCGACGCGGAGCCGGGCCGCCGAACGCCGGGCGCCACCGGTCATCGGGGCCCTCCGCAAGTCACCACGCGGCCGGAGGCCGCCGATTGCCTGGCGTCGGTGGCGAGCCGAAGCGCCGCGAGCGCCTCGGGCACGCCGGCTTGAAACGGCCGGTCCTGGACCAAAGCGTCCACAATGTCGGTCAGCTCCAGCTCCCAGGGATTATTCATCGGACCCGCACCGGGCACGGCCACGTTCGCGGGCCGGTCCACGCCCTGCCGTCGGGACAGCAGCAGGGTCTCGTCCCGGAAGCTGTCGTGCGCCAGCAGTCCGTCGGTGCCCACCAGCTCAAACCGCGTGCCGAAGCGGGTGCCGGCCCAACTGCCCACCACTTCGGCCAGGAGACCGCTCTCAAACCGCACGGTGGCGACCGCATACCCGAGCGGCGTCGGCCCCGGCAGGTCAATCTCCTGGGCAAACACGGAGGCCGGTGCGCCGAAGGTCCAGAGCAAGAAGTCAAAGTCATGCAGCGACAGGTCCACCAGCGGGCCCCCGCTCTGCGCACGGTCTTGGTACCAGTCGCGGTGACCCCTGGGAAAGGCGCCGCCGCGGTAGAGGCGCGCCACCGCCACGGGACCGATGTCCCCCGCCGTCACGAGGTCGTGGGCGCGGCGATAGGCGGGGAAAAAGCGCACCACGTGGCCCACGGCCAGCCGAACACCCGCGCGGCTGACGGCCGCGGCCATGGTCTCGGCCGCCTCCACGGTGAGCGCCAGAGGCTTCTCGCACACGACCGCCTTGCCCGCCGCGGCCGCTGCCTCCACGTACCCGCCGTGCGTCGGAGTCGGGCTGGTCACATCCACCACATCCACGTCCCCAAGCGGCGCGTCCTCCCACGACGCCCAGTGCGAGACATTGAGGTCGGCGGCCAGCCGCGGCCCGTTGACGTCGGGATCCACGACGCCCACCACCCGGATGCCCCGGCCCTGCTCCTGCATGCGGGCCCAGGCCTCCCCATGAACGCGGCCCATCGTCCCCGCCCCCACCAGCAACACCGACACCGTTGGCCAGCGAGCACCCATGTCATCCCCCCTGTCGGTCAGTCTACGACAAAGACCTCCACGGGCCCCATCCCCCAAGGCGTCGCGGCGCGCGACCACTGGGAGGTCACATGCGTCCCCGTCGAGGGACCTGCTCAGGAGTGCTTCGGCATGAGGCGCCCCGTCATATGCGCATTCCGCACGGCCGACGACCGCGGCGGTGTACAGGTAGGACGCCCGCCATGCCCCTACTGGATCACCATGACCTGATTGCGGCCGCCCTGCTTGGCGCGGTACATAGCCTGGTCGGCCCGGCTGAACAGGCCTTCCATGGTCATGCCATTCAGATACGGCGCCACGCCGACGCTGACCGAGGTGGCCACATGCGCCCCATCTTCCCAAACAAATCCTTCGGCCACGGCCTGCCGAATGCGCTCCCCGACCCGTTCCGCCGCTGCCAGCGGCGTCTCGGGCAGAATGACCACAAACTCGTCGCCGGCATAGCGGCACGCCACGTCGCCGTTCCGCACGTTGCCGCTGATGGCGTGCGCCAGCTGCAAAATATGGGCATCGCCCGCCTTGTGGCCATGCTGGTCGTTCACCCGCTTCAGCGAGTCCGAGTCGATCATCAGGAGGGCCAGGGGATGCTCCTCCGCATCCGCCTGCTCCAGCATCTGTCCGAGCGCCGCCTGAAACCGGCGCGAGTTGCCCAGCCCGGTCATGTGGTCGGTCAGGGCGATCTCCTCCGTCTGCTGGTACAGCTGGGCGTTTTCAATCGCAATGGCGGCCTGGCTCGCGACCGCCGATAAAAAGTCCAGGTGGTCCTGGTCGTAGGTACCGCGATAGCTTTGGGCGCTGATTGCGCCAATCACTCGCGACTCGTGCCGCAGGGGCGCCACCAGCATGCCCACCACTTCCCTCGACGACCCAATGGTGCCGGCGCCGCTCGGCACCCCCTCAAACCGCCGTGCCTCGCCGGAACGAATCACGTCGGCGGTGGGGCCCGGGTCGGGGAGGGGCAGCACCTCCGACGGATAGCGCTTGCCGTCGTCAAAGAGATACGCCATGTACACCTGGCCCGGGTCGTGCGGAATCGTGAGCATGACGACGAAGCTGTCAATCTGGAGTTCCTCAGCGACCGTCTGATGCAACGTGGGTAGCAAGAGCTTCATCTGGAGGTTGCTGTTCATGAGCCGCCCCACGCGCTCCAGGGTCGTCAGAAGCCGGCCGCGCTTGCGGGACTCCGCGCGCTCGCGGTCATAGCGAATCTGGCCGGCCGCCAGCGTGCCCAGGGCCGTGACCAGAGGCGCCACCTCGGCGGTGATCATGTCAGGCTCGGGACTGCCCACGGCCAGCACCCCCAGCAGCGCCCGCCCGTCGTACAGCGGTGTGATGGCGACGCTGCCGAATCCTTCCAGATGAAGTTCGTCCAGGCCAGCGGCCGCCACGGCGTTGTGCACCACCAGGTCCCCCACCCGCACCGCTGTCGCGGTGGGCTCCGACGTGGCGATGTCCCAGGCGCGGTTGGATCCCCGCTCCGGGAAGCCCAGCTGCGACACCATCTGCATCTGGCCATGCGCCACCGGCAAGCCGATGTACCCGTAGTCCAGCCCCACCAGCTGCAAGCCCTGCCGCAGCAGATTCTGCAACAGCACCTCCAGCGGCGCCTCGCGCAGCAGGTTTTCCTGGATCACGCGCAGATTGTCCAACTGCATCAGGCGGCGACGGTCCTCGCGCACGTGCTGCTGCTGCAGCACAAACCCGCGCCCCAGCATGCCGGCACTCAGGATGAACACCGCCAGCAGAGCCGCTTCAAAGGCAAAGGCCGCCGTCGCGGTGTGCGGCCAAGCCGCCACGGCAAACGCGGCAATCATGACAGCACTGCCGATGGCGGTCCACCGGAGCGACCCGTAGGCGGTGAGGGCCAGCGCCTCCCCGCCGTAAAGCACCCAGGTGTCGCCGGCGACGCCCCCACTGAAACGCACCGCCAGCGTAATGGCCACGACATCCAGCCCAATCGCCGCACGGTTCCAAGTGGAGTAGTCCCACACCCGCACGGCAACGGCGCCACCACCCAGCGCGATGGCCGCCCCGACCCACACCCACCCGTCCTCGGGTGAGCCAAACGCAAAGAAGCCCGCACCGATCCAGACCACCACGCGGACCAAAAACAACACGCGGTGCATGTCGAATCGGGTCCAAGGCTGCAGCCAGTCGCGCACAGGTTCTCCCTTCCCCACCCGCATCTGTGACCACCGACGCACCGAGCCGGGGGCCACCCGGTGGGTGGCGTGCCGCCCGATGGATCCTGTCCGCGAATAGTACAGCGTCATTGATTATACAGGAAATCCTGGTGTGGCACCCCATCGGGCCCCAACATTGTTCGACACGGCGCAGGAATCCGCGCGTCAACGGCCACGGCCCGCCCTCGGCCGCCAGCCGCATCCTCCCCGCGTGACAGGAATAGTCAACCTCCATACCCTCGGACAGGCACCCGCTGCAAGTCGCACCAGTATTCCCAGGCCGCATCCGGCTGTCCGATACGGAGGCGCCTTTGGGGTGCCGGCGTTCAGCGGGGAGACGCCTGGCCGAGCCAATCGCTCATTTCACGGTTCACACAGGAAGGCCATCCCGGGTTAATGACGATTTCCACCCGATGGGCCGTGGCGGGCATCCTGGCATCGGCCGGCGTCGCCGTGGCGGCGAGCCCGGCCGGTCATGCGGCCGCGCTGTACTCACTGAGCAGCCGGGGCATCCTGCAGGACACCCTGACCCATCTCGGCTACCGGACGCGCGGCGTCGAGGGCGGGAGGTTTGGCCTGCGCAGGCGCGCCGCGGTCGTCCGGCTTCCCGCCACGCAGGGGCTGGAGACGGACGGCACAGCGGGCCCGCTCACTGAGGCGTCTCGCGCCCAGGCGGTCCACGGCCGGTTCAAGCGCCTCTGGGAGACCTGGGGCACCCGGCGTCGGCGGTCGCTCCCGGGCGACCTCACCCAGCGCGGATACCGCCCCGGACCGGCGAACGGACTGGTTGACGGGGCGACCGGCGAAGCCGTCCTGGCGTTCGAACGCCGCAGCCACTTGGTGGTCATCGCGGCGGTGCTGCGCGAAATGGGCCACACTCCGACTTGGTGGGATGTACCGGGAAGTCAGCGGGGATCCGCTCCCGCCCCCACGCGTGCCGCGTCCACATCGCCGACGCCTCCCCGGGGGCCCAAGACGCCGAAAGCGCCTGCGGCGCCCACGACGGCGCCGACGACCCCTCCCCCTTCGTCCCGCGCGGCCGGCCCTATGGTGCTGGGGTACTACACCCAGTACAGCCCCACCTCGCAGTCGTCACAGCAGAGCCTCGCTGAGCACGCGAGTCAGATCACAGCCATTGCGCCGCTCTGGTACTCGGTTCGCGCCAACGCCAGTCTGCATGACCTGGGATGGCAGCACTCGGCGGTCAGGGTGTGGGCCCAGTCCCACCACGTCGCGGTGTACCCCCTCGTCATCAACGGATACGGCAACGACGCCATCCTCCTCCATCCCGCGCTGCGATCCGCGTCCGTGGCGACGTTGGCCCGATTGGCGGTCCACGACGGGTACGCCGGGTTCAACATCGACTTCGAGGGCCTGAGCAACGTCGATGAAAGTGGGCTGGACGCCTTTGTCACCCAACTGGCCGCCGCGCTCCATCCCCTGGGCAAAAAGGTCATCGCGGCGGTGGGCCCCCGCACCAGCAGCCGCAACGGGTATCACGTGTACAACTACCGGGTGTTGGGGCAGGTGGCTGACCAGGTGGTGCTCATGACCTACGACCATCACGACATTGGGTCGCCGGCAGGGGCCGTGGCCCCCATCGCGTGGGTGCGGCAGATTGTCCAGTACGCGCTGCAGGAAATGCCCGCGCAGAAGATTCTCCTGGGATTGGCCGTGTACGGCTACAACTGGTCGTCCAGTGAAACGACCGTGGAAATTCATGATCCCCAGGCGCGACCGCTGGCGGCCAGCGTCGGCGCCCCCATCCTGTGGAATGCCGCCGCCCAGGAAGCCACCTTCAGGGACACCGCGGCCAACGGCACCGTCCATCAGGTGTGGTATGAAAACAGCCGCAGCGACGCCGTCAAAGTGTCGCTGGCCAACCAGGACCACCTGGGCGGCGTGGCCATCTGGCGGCTGGGCGATGAAACCCCGGCCTTTTGGACGGTGCTGCAGGGGCTGAAATAGGCGAGGCCCCAACCCGTTCGCGCGACGCATAGGGACCGGTCGAGAGGCAGCGACATCCCGGTCTCTCGACCGGTGCGCCCAGCAGGAAAGTCTCCACGCCCACCGAAAAGCACACAACACGAAGGGGGCGGCCGCATTGGCCCAGGACTTGTGGCAGCATCCCAACTTTTTAAAGCTGTGGTTGGGACAAACCGTGTCCCAGTTTGGGGCGCAGATCACGCTGGTGGCGTTTCCGCTCACGGCCGTCTTGGTGCTCCATGCCAGCGCGCTCCAGATGGGTGTGCTGGAGGCGCTGGCCATGGCTCCCTTTTTGGTGGTGGGTCTGCCGGTGGGGGTATGGGTGGATCGGGTGCGCCGCCGTCCCCTGCTGATCGCGGCGGATGCCACGCGCCTCGTCCTGGTGGGTGCGGTGCCGGTGCTGTACCTCACGCATCGGCTGTCGTCCATCGCGATCCTGGACGCGGTGCAGTTTGTGGCGGGGTGCATGACCGTGCTGTTTGACGTGGCGTACCAGTCGTATCTTCCAGCCGTGGTGGGTCAGGACTCCGCTGCGCTGCTGGACGGCAACAGCAAGCTCGAAGCCTCGCGTGCCCTCGCGCAGGTGGCAGGGCCCAGTGCCGGCGGGGCGCTGGCGGCGGCCGTGACCGCCCCGCTCGCGTTGGTCGCCAACGCGGGCACGTACCTGGTTTCGGTCGTGTCGCTGCTGCTGGTGCGCACGGAGGAAGTGGCCCCGGTGCGCGCTGCCTCCCGCGGGATGCGGCGCGAGGTGGCGGACGGGCTCGCGCTGATCCTGAAGAACCCCCTCCTGGGGTCCATCGCCGGGGCGACCGGGACGAGCAACTTTTTCTCGAGCGTCATGGCGGCGGTGTATGTGCTGTACGCGGTCCAGCGGCTCGCCCTGTCGCCAACCGAGGTGGGGCTGACCTTTGGACTCGGGAGCGTGGGCGGGGTACTGGCCGCGGTGGTGGCGCGACCCGTTCATCGGCGCTGGGGGATCGGGCGCGCGCTCGCTGGGGCCATGGGGCTCTCGGCCGTGGGCGCCCTGCTGGTGCCGCTGGCGATGCGCCCCCCGGCGCTCGGGATGGGAATCCTGGTGGCGGGCCAGGTGCTGGTGGGCTGGGGCGCCACCGTGTACAACATCGGGCAGGTGAGCCTCCGCCAAGCCATCACCCGACCCGAGTGGCTGGGGCGGATGAACGCCAGCATGCGCTTCATCATCTGGGGCACCATGCCGCTGGGGGCGCTCTTGGGCGGATGGCTGGGATCCGTCTGGGGTCTGCACCCCACGCTGTGGGTGGGAGCCGTCGGAGGGTTTTTGGCTCCCCTGTGGCTGCTGCGGACGGCGGTGCGGCGGCTCCCGCAGGCACCCTCGCCTGCGGCTCAGGCATCCTCGTAGGGGTTGGGCGCCACGCTGCTGACCGTGAGCGTACCCCGGCGCATGCGGCCTGCCACCACCAGCACCCCCCGGCTCTGGGGAGAAAACAGATGCTGGCCATAGCGCGCATACCCCTGCTCGTTCAGCGACGCGTCCAGCAGCCCGGTTTCGTCCAGGAGGGAGAAAAACACGATCAGGCGCCCACTGCGGGTGGGGGGGCGGTGCGGGCGCACCAGCACGCCGGCCGTGCGCACCCAGTCTCCGTCGGAGGCGCGGCTGGCTGTCTGCGCCGTGTCAAACCCGTCGGCCGCCAGGCGCGCCCGCCACAGCGCCATCAGCTGCGTGGTCTGCCCAAACCCCAACAGCCGGTACTCCCAATAGAGCCGCTCGGCCAGGGTCCAGGCCTGGCCCGCCGCCCGCTCGTTCGCCATCCCCAGGGGGTCGAGACTCCACAGTTGCTCCAGCAGGCGCTCGCGGTCCGCATCCCAGGCATCAAACGCGCCCAATCGCACCAGCGGCGCCAGCCGTCCCGGGTCCAGCCCGCTGGCGCGCCACAGCGCCTCCACGCGACCACCACCGGGCCCGATCGACCCGCCGGCGGCTTCCAGGGCGGCGGCGGCGCCGTCGCCCATCCCCACCACCGCGCGATACCCCACCCGAATCGCATTGGCAGACGGCACCCACGTGAAATCCACCGCGCTGGCGCCGGCGGCCAGGGGCCAGAGGGCCACGCCCCGACGCCGCGCCTCCACCACCAGCACGTCGCGGGGGTAGTACCCCATGGGCTGGGCATTTAGGAGCCCGGCCACATAAGGACCGGGGAATCGGTCCAATAGGTACAGGGTGCGGTACGCCGTCTCCGCAAAGGCGGCCGCATGCGCCTCGTTGAATCCGTAGCTGGCATACCCCACCATCTGTTGAAACACCTCCTGCGCCACCTCGCGCGCCACCCCCTGCGCCACCGCCTTCTCTAAAAACACCTGTCCCATTCGGTCCATGTCCGCCTCCGAGCGGGCATGCGTCATGACCCGGCGCAGCTGGTCCGCCTCCCCGGGGGTGAAGCCCGCCAGGGTGCTGGCAATCGCGATCACCTGCTCCTGAAACAGCACCACCCCGTAGGTTTTCTTTAAGATCGGCTCCAGGTCGGGATGCGGGTACTGCACCGGCTCCTCGCCCCGCCGCCGCGCGACAAACGGATCCACCATGTTGCCCTTGATCGGGCCGGGGCGAATGAGCGCCAGGCTCGCGACCACATCCTCGAAGCGGTCCGGCTGCAGCCGCCGCGCCAGCGCCCGCTGCGCGGGGCTTTCCAGCTGAAACGCCCCGATGCTGTCGGCGGCCTGAAGCCGGCGGTACACGCCCGGATCCTCCGGGGGGATGCGATCCATCTGAAACGCCGGATCCTGCTGGCGGATGGCCGTCTCCGCAAAATCTATGGCGGTGAAGGTGCGCAGGCTCAGCAGATCCAGCTTCAAGAGGCCCAGGTTCTCCACATCCCGCTTGTCAAACTGGCACAGCGCCACCCCCTTGGCCGACCGCTCGACCGGGGTGACCTGCTCCAGCGGCTCTCCACTCACCACCAGCCCTCCCAAATGCGTACCCAGGTGGCGCGGCAGTCCTTCCAAGCGCACCGCCCAGGCCAGCAGCCGCCGGTGCAGCGGGGACAGGTTCAGCGCCGCCAGTTCGGGCACCTCCTCGAACCGTGCCTCGTCATCCACCAGCCTGGCCAGCGAGCGCCCGGACAGCGACTTGGCCCACTGATCCAGGACCGTCGGCGGAAACCCCAGCACCCGGCCCACCTGGCGAATCGCCAGCCGGGCGCGAAACGTCTGGTAGGTGGCCACCGCCGCCACGCGCTCGCGGCCGTATCGGTCACGAACGTAATCCGCCACCTCATCACGCCGCCGCGCATCAAAATCAATGTCGATGTCCGGCGCCTCCGCCCGCTCCCGGCTCAGGAACCGCTCAAACAGCAGCTCGCGGCGCGCCGCATCCACCTCAGTGATGCCCAGACAGTACGCCACCACGGAGTCGGCCGCCGACCCCCGGCCCGCAAAGCGAATGCCGCGGCGGCGGGCAAAGGCGGCCACGTCCTCCACCACCAAAAAATAGTCCGAAAATCCCAGGTCGCGTATCACGCCGAGCTCATGGGTCAGCCGGCGATCCAGGCGCCGCCACCCAGGGCCATAGCGGCGGGCGGCCCCCCGCTCCGTCAACTGCACCAGGGTGGCAAACGCGTCCCCCGCACCGGGCCAGGACGGCAGCCGCTTTTGGCCCAGCAACGGCACCGGCGCCAACCGCTCGCCCAAAGCGCGCGTGTTGTGCAGGGCGGCCGGAGCCAGGCTCCCCAGGGCGCGGGCCAAAGCGGCGGGCCCCTGCAGGAACCCACACGCATTGAAGGGGCGGTCGGGGTGCGGCGCCTCCACCGGGAGGCCGTGCCGCACCGCCACCATCAGGTCGTAGGGCACAAAGCCCGTGGCATCGGCGTGGTGCACCTCCACCGCGGCCACGCACTTGAGGTGCAGCGCCTCGCCCAGGTCGCGCAGGGCCTGATGAATCATGCGGTCGCCAGGCAGCCATCCCACCGCCAGCTCCAGATGCAGTTCGCGGCCAAAGATGCCCTGAAGGCGTTCGGCGGTGGTTCGGACCCGCTCCCGCTGGCCTCGCTGCAACTTGGCGTCCAGGACGCCGCGCCGCCCCCCCGACAGCGCCACCAGGCCCGGACCATGCTGAGCCAGCGAGGCCCACTCCACGCGGGGCGCCGTGCGCGGATGCTGCCAGGCCGCCTCCGTCAGGAGCCGCATGAGTTGCACGTAGCGGTCCGGGGTGGGCACCAGCAATACCAGCCGGCCCTCGTCCTCGCCGTCGGGCGTTCCTTCCTGACGCGCCAACTGCACGGTGGCGCCGGCAATCGGCCGGATGCCTGCCTCGGTGGCGGCGGCGGTGAGCCGCACCAGCCCCGACACCCGGTGCCAGTCGGTCAGCGCCACGGTGTCCACCCCAGCGGCCACGGCTGCCGCGATAAGATCTTCCGGAGTGCTGGAACCGTCCAAAAACGAAAAGGCCGAGTGATTGTGCAGCGCCGCCCACCCCACGTCCCCACCCCCATATAGAACTCGCGTTCTATAATAAGGATTCTCCCGCGCTACGGGCGGGCGAACGGCGGCATCCACACATACACATGATGGACCGTGCTCCAGTAAATCGCGGTGTTGGTCACCGTGACCGACGCATTCAAGGGGCCCACGATCGTGTGCCAGCGAAACACCCCCGCCGCATCCGGCCATCCCACCTGCACCGCATTGGTCGGCCCGCCGCTGCTTTGCAGCACCAGCCACTCGGGACCCGGCGTCAGCGTCGCGCCGACAACCACCGGGATGGTGAGGCCCGGGCCTCCGTCGGCCCGCACCAGCGACACAGTGGTTGGCCCGCCGAACCACGTGGCTGTGGCGAATCCCTGCGCGCCGCCCGGTTCCGGGGGCGTCTGCACGTACGTGGGTCCCCACACCGGCAGCGCCACGACCGCCGCCACGCCGGCCGCCGGAGGCACCGGCACCGGGCGGTACCGGCGGGTTCTCCAGTTGTACACGCCCGTGCTGACGACGTCCGCCCCCTGCATCCGCTCCACCAGCACCCGATGCGCCCACGCCACGCCGCCCACCTGATTGCCCCGCATGTAATACGACTGGGGTGGCGTCGCGTACGACAAGATGGCGTCCGTTCCGGGGGACGCATCCACCCAGCCGTATGCCGTCGGCCACACGGGCCCACTTCCCATCGGGGTCACGCCAAACTGGTCGCTGGCCACGTTCCACCAGCGATCCGCTCCACTGCCCAGGGCCCCGGACACCAAGATGGCGTTCACCGCGCCGGGGTATGGGCCGGCCACCACCAGGGGGCCCTCATACTGGAACGACGGCATGTCAGTGAACAGCGAGACGGCTGGCCCCGACGGCGGCAAGAGCCAGTAGTGGTGGGGCGCACTCCAAGCCAGCACCCCCGAGCGCAGGGTGGCCACCGGGGTCAGCTCCGCGGGCAGGTTTGGCGCGTCAAAGCGCCAGCTGCCACTGAAGCCGGCGACCCATCGGACCCCCGAATTCCACACCGCGCCCGACAGCGCCACCTCTCGGCGCGGGCTCGTGGGAGCCGCCCACGCCAGCACCACTGCATGAGGGCCCTCGGCCACCCGTATCGTGCCGGCGCGGCCCGCCACGCGGTACACCGTCCACGACGCCCGGGTTGTCGCCGGTGTCAGGCGTTGGCCGCGAGACGACAGCAGCCGCACTCCCGGATGGGTAGCGCCCTCCATTACGAGCGACGTCACCCCACCCTGCTCACTGAGTGCAAAATGGATCGGTCCCACTTGATACGCCTGTCCCGGGGCCGCCTGCGACAGCCCCTGCACCCTGTAGCGCACGGTCTCCGTCCCCAGCGCGGTGCCTCGCATCGCCCGGCCGCGGGGTTGTCCCCACGGTCGCTGGTACAGCGGCCCGCCGCCCACCAGGGTCACCGTGAGGGCCGTGGCCTGCCGGGGCAGGCGCGCGGACGCGGGCGGGCGGGTTGCCTGCTGCTGCTGCCACCACAAAGCCCCCACGCCGGCCACGACCACGACGCCAGCGCCCACCAACCCCGCCCGGCGGCGGCGCGACCCGGCACCGAGCGGCGCCTCGGGCTGCTCCGGATCCCATCGCGCCAAATCAAACCGGGCGG
>JAJYPH010000289.1 GCA_021795575.1 Bacillota bacterium | reverse complement strand
CACCGGAAAAGAAATGTTTCTCTCAGCGACCGGGCTTGGACGGGGGGAGAGCGGCGGGCGCCGGTGGGATGACGACAGGCGCGGCCACCGGGACGGTGGGGGCCGTGGATGCCCGGCGGCCCGCCGCGTCCTTGCCCCGTGGGAGTCGGTGCCCGGGCGGCCCGACCGCCTTCGGGCCCGCGGCAGGAATGGAGTGGCGGGTGTGGAACTGAACAGCGGACGTCGATGGGAAAGCAGGTGGGCCGGTGGTGGAGAAGACGGTGTTAACGCTGGAAGATATTGTGGACCAGCGCTTTGTGCGCGAGGTCGCCCTGTCACCCGATGGCCGCCGCGTGGCCGTGGTGGTGCAGTCGTTTAGGAAACGCGAGAACGACCGCGTCGAGCATCTTTACGTGGCGGAGGTGACCGCGGATGGACCCGGTCCCCTGCATCAGTTGACGCGGGGCCTAGGCCACGACGGATCGCCCGCGTGGTCGCCGGATGGTGGTCAGCTCGCGTTTCTGTCGACGCGACCCGACGACTTGGACGTGGCGGCCGGCAAACCCGTGGACGAATCGGGCGGGGACAAGGCAGAGGACAAGGCTCAGGTGTGGGTCCTAAACATAGCGTGGGGCGGTGAGCCGCGGCAGGTGACACGGCGTGCCGAGGGCGTCGCGGAATTCGCGTGGGCTCCGGATGGCCAGGCGGTCGTCATGGCCTCGCGCGACCCCACGCCGGAGCAGGCGGTGTATCTGAAGACGATTCGCGACAAGAAGCATCCTGGACCACTGGTCCTGAACCGCGTCCAGCACAAGTTTGATGGCGCGGGGTACCTGGACGAGGTGCAAACCCACCTGTTCGTCGTGGACGTGGCCACGCGAACCGAGCGCCAGCTCACGTCCGGCCCGGCAAGCGAGCGCCATCCCCGGTGGTCTCCGGACGGGACCTCCATCCTGTTCGCGTCCAACCGCACGGGCGACGCCGACAACAACGAGCGCGTCGACCTGTGGCTCGTGGCGGCCGACGGCACCGGCGCCCGCCGCCTCACGCACGGCGACGTCGGGGCCCGGGGCGCGCAGTTCAGCCCCGATGGGCGGTACGTGGCGTTCATTACGGGACGCCATCCGGAAAACAGCTACGAGGTGTCGCACCTGGCCCTGGTCACGGTGGCAGAGGCGGTGTCGGTGGAGAATCTGGCGGCTTGCGTCGGTGTGGGCTGGTCCACGGTGGGCGGCGTCGTGCCGGATGCCTTGGACGGGCTAGACCCCGTCGAGGCGGCCCGAGTTTATCCCGCACCGTTAGCACGCACCCCGATGCGGATGCTGACTGACGGCATTCCCGGTCCGGTGGCCGGTCCGTTGCGCTGGATCGATGGGGCGCACCTGTGGACCATCGCGGGGGACCATGGCCAGTGGCGCGTGCTGGCCGTAGACACGGCCGGCGCTTCGTGGCAGTTCATCGCGCCCGGGGAGCGCATCGGGTCGGTGACGGCGCTGGACTGGGCCGGCGGCACGGGCGTGATGATCTGGGACCGCTCCGACACCGCGGCCGAGCTGTGGCGCGTCACGGATGGAGGCGAGGCGTCGCGACTGACGGCGGTGCACGACCAGTGGCTGGCCACTCGCCAGGTGTCGGTTCCCCACTGGATTCAGTTTGACAGCCCTACGGCGGGGGCCGATCGGGTCGAGGGACTGGTATTCTTCCCACCGGGTCTGGCCCCGGGCGACGCGTCGCGGCTGCCGTTGCTGGTCGCGATTCATGGAGGACCCATGGCCTTTGATGCCCCCACCTTCGGGTTTGACGAGCAGTACTGGGCGGCCCGCGGCTATCTCGTGCTGCAGGTGAACTACCACGGGTCCACGTCTTACGGCGAGGCGTTCTGCCAGTCGATTCAGGGCGACTGGGGCTGGCGGGAGCACGCCGACGTCATGGCGGGGGTGGACTTTGTGGTCAAGCAGGGTTGGGCGAATCCTGAGCGCCTCTTCTGCACCGGGTTTTCACAAGGCGGAATCATGACCAACTGGGCGGTGGGCCACACCGATCGGTTTCGGGCGGCTGTCAGCGAACATGGCATGTGGGACTACGTCACCGCGTACGGCACGGACGACTGTCATCTGTGGTGGCAGGACGACCTGGGCGTGCCATGGCAGAACCAGGCCACCTATCGGCGGGTCGCACCGGAAAGTGGCGTCGCCTCGATTCATACCCCGCTCTTGATCTTGGCCGGGGAGCTCGACTGGCGCTGTCCTTTGACCCAGTCCGAGCAGCTGTACCTGTCGCTGAAAAAGCGGGGCGTGCCGACGGAGCTGGTGGTGTATCCCGGGGAGCACCACGCCGTCACCAAGCCCCAGCGCTGGCGCGACCGGCTGGAGCGCCTGGATGCCTGGCTTGCCCGGTACGGCGGCATACCCGTACCGGATGGGCACGCCCCGCCCACACCCGTGTCGTCCTAGACCGGCGCGTCCGGGCTTAAGCGCGGAAGGACGGGGCGTCCGCGCTTAAGCCGCCGCCGTCAGGGGCGAAGTGCTGCTGAAGCGCGCGCTTGATTCCGGGCCGGCTGCCAAACACCAGGAGGATGGCCGCTTCGCGCGTGAGACGCTCCGCCGGGTCGCCGACGAGGGCGGCCCGGCTTCCGCGCGCCACGGCCACGGCATGGGCCGCCTGCACGGCCAGCGCGGAGGCGGCCGCGCGCGCGGCGGGCATGTCGTCCACGCTGGCCGTGTCCAGCCGTTCGCGGCAGTGGCGAAGCGCCTGGTCCAGGGGTGTGGGTCCCAACAGGAGGCAGCAGCGACGCACCACGCCCAGGGCCAAAGAGCCGTTGTTGCGAAGATTCTCGCCCTCCGGGCGCGCCTCGACCGGCACCTCGGACACGAGCCGGCCGCCGTCGACGGTGAGGCCGTCAAACCGCAGGTGGACCGTGGCGCTGGCGTTCATGGCCGACAGGCGGGCCCGATCCACGGTGAGGCCGGGGTGGGGCGCGGCGTCCAGAACGAGGGAGACGGTGGTATCGTGGGGCCCGCGAGCGGTCACCAGCAACAGGTTGATGATGCCCCAACCGCTCACCCAGGGGGCTTCTCCGTCGAGGCGCCACCCGCCCCCGATGCGCGTGGCCATGAGACGCGGCGGGCCCGGCATCAAGCCCACCAGCGCGATGCCGCCCTT
>JAJYPH010000091.1 GCA_021795575.1 Bacillota bacterium | reverse complement strand
TCCAATGCGCCCCGCCAGCCCGCCAGGCGCTCGGGGTGCCGGGTGGCGAGCGCGGTGTGGCGCGGCAGCGGGGAATCGGCGGGGACTGGCACGGAGCGTACCATCGAGTAGCCGGTGGCCGCCGCCACCGCGCGGGCCACGTCGTCGTAGCTCTTGGGCGGTGTGGCGACATGCACGATGCCTGGCGCTGGGGCCAGCATCAGCCGCGCCAGGGCGGTGGCCGCGTCCTCCACGCGCACGAACGACTTCACCAGGTTGGGAGCGCGGGCCGCCATCCGGCCCGCGGCGAAGGCCTGCACCATGATGGTCGTTCGGCCATCCCACTGCCCGTGGACGTCCAGCCCGTACAGCCGACCCACCCGTGCGATGGTGGCTGGGCGGCGCGATGCCGGGACCGTTGCTTAGCCCCGTATTTGGGCCGTTGCGTACGCTGCCGTAGCACTCCCGGCCGGCGGAGCCGTGGGCGGGTCGTCCTCGAAATAGGGGCCAGACGCCCGCCCAAACACGGCATCGCTCGACACGAACACGAAGTGGGTCGTCGGCGGGAGCACAGCCAGCACGTTGGCCAGTCCGCGGTCGATGAGCGTAGCCTCGTCGTGGTCCGCCTTGAGCACCCACAGCACCACGGAGGGTTGCAGCGACCGCACCAGCGCTTCCAGCCTGGGGAGGTTCATCACGTCCACGGCGATGAGCCCATCCCGGTCGGGGTGCCGCCCGGTGCCCGCGACGTGTGGGCCCAGGGTGTGACGGAGGCGCTGCAGGACGTGCCCCGCCGGGTACCCGGATCCCCCAAGGACCAGACACTGAGGGGATGCGGCGGGGCTCCTGTCCATCACCCTTGCCGTCCGACCGCGATGCCGCCTAACAGCGCGAGTAGCCACACGATTGGCAGTGGGTGCAGCCTTCTTCGTAAACCAACGTGGGCGCGTTGCACTCGGGGCAAAGGTCCATCGCGGTCGCCTGGGGGCGTGCCGGCGTCCCAGTCGTTGCGCCGTCCGGAGCCATGGGGGTCGGCTCGGGCAACCCGTCGGGATTGAGATGGCGGTCCAGAATGAGGCCAATGGCATCCACCACGGACAGCACCCGATCCGTGCCAAACCCCATTTGGTGCGCACCCCCGATCCCCTTGAGCTGGTCGGCGGCCAATTGGAGCCGGCGGCGGGGGGAAAGATTGCCGTCGGACCGGAGGTATAGACTGATGATGCGGCCCAGCGCCTCCATGAACGACTGCACCTCGGAGCCGGCGCGGCCCAACAGCATGAACACCTCAAAGGGGTCGCGGTCCACCTCGTTGATGACCACCCGCGCCGTGCCCGCCGGGGTTTGCCGCCGGTACGTCCGGCCCTGCACCTGGCTGGGGACGGGGTACACCTCCAGCGTGTGGCCCCGCGGCGGCGCGACCGCTTCGGCGGCCGGTGGCGCCGCCGGCGTCTCCGTCTTGACGTGCAGCACCTGCTCCTGGCGACTCTGATCCCGGTAGATGGTCACGCCCTTGCAGCCCAAGTCGTAGGCCAGCTCATACAGACGGGCGGTGTCCTCCACGGAGTAGCTCGCCGGCGCGTTGGCGGTCTTGGAGATGGACGAGTCAATCCACTTTTGGATGGCCGCCTGCACATAGATGTGCTCCTCGGGGGTAAGATCCATCGCTCCCACGAAATACGGCGGCAGCGGTTCACCGGGATGCGCCTCCAGCCACTGCTGAGCAATGGGCACGTACTGTTCGTCGAACCCGAGCCGCGACTGGCGGAAGTAGGTGAACGCATAGAACGGCTCAATGCCGGTGCTGGTGCCCACCAGCGTGCCCGTGGTGCCGGTGGGGGCCTGGGTCAGAATGGTCACGTTGCGGGCGCCGTGCTGGCGGATGGCGTTGCGGACAGGGTCGGGGAGCCGCTGCATGAACCCGCTCGCGAGATACTGATCCGCATCGAAGGCGGGGAACGCGCCCTTGTCGCGGGCCAGCTCGGCATCGTACAGATACGACTCCACGGCGATGAACTGGTACAGCTTGTCGATGAACTGCACGGCGTCGGGCGCGCCGTAGCGGAGCCCCAGGCGAATCAACAGCTCACCGAGGCCCAGCGTCCCCATCCCGATGCGCCGCTCCCGGGCCTGGTTGTCGCGGTTCTCGTCAAAGAAATACGGGGTGGCGTCGACGATGTCATCCAGGAAGCGCACGCCCATGCGCACGGTGCGCCGGAGCGCCGTCCAGTTGACGTCGTGGGCCTCGGCATCGTAAAACGCCGCCAGATTCAGATGGCCCAGCGTGCAGACGCCCCACGCCGGCAACGGCTGTTCGGCACAGTTGTGCACCACCAACCCGTTGGCCACAAACGAGTGGCTTTGCGGCTCCGTGAGGTCGTAGACCGCCTCCACGCCGTCATCCTCGACCGCCCGGACCCGGGCATACCATTTTTCCCGATAGGGGCCACGCGAGTACGCCTGGATGGCTGCCTCCAGCCGCTGCTGCTTGGCCTCACCCAAGAACCCGACCCGCTTCGCAAAGCGCATCATGGCCGCGCCAGTGATGACGAGCTCGTGGAGCGCTTGCCGCTGGTACTCCCGGTGGTGGCGCTGGGCATCGGGCAGCACTTGGCCCCCAGCTGGGTGCCGGTGTCGATAAATGCGACTGGTAATGCTGAAGTTGAGCAACAGCCGCTGGATATCCTGCAGCAGTCGGAGACTGGCCGAGGACAGCCGGACATTCGTGCGCGATCGCGCTGATGCGTTTACGGTGCCGTCGGCCTGAAACACCGCCTGGAGGAACCCTACCTGCATGGGCTCCGCACCTTGAAAGACGGAATCCGGGACACGCAACTTATCGATATCCAGCCCATTCTCGACGGCAAACTCCCTAAGTCGCGCCGTCGCGATGGAGGCAGCGTTGCGGCTTGGAATATCTACCACGCCGATCGCCGGGTACTGCCGGGTCGCACCCGCGCGAACGATCCGATTCACGTCGGCGGCAAGCGCCGGCGCCAGGACTTCCTTTTCGGCACCGTAGAAAAGCGACACGGCGCGCTCCCGACTTAGGTAGCCATCCCCCACCAGCCACCCCAAGACCCGACCCTCCTCGGCCGTTCCGTCCCGACCGAAGGCGCTACCCCGAGTGGACAGCCGCACATGCTCCCCTGCCTCCAGCGATCCGGCGGGAGTCCACCCCCGCTGCTCGCTGTAGAGCAGGTGGTCCCGCGTGACGCGAATGCTGTAGCCTTCCTCGGTGTCCACCCGCACCACCGGCTTGATGCCGGTTTGAAAAACCGCCGATGCAGGTGCCCAGGGATTCTGCCCGTGGCGTCCGTCCACGGCGACGGTGACGGGCTGCCCACGCCGGTAAAGTTCGTCTGCCCGGTACACGCCGTTGGCCGTGTAAATGAGCGTGTCACCCGTGACGCAGGGATTGGTACACACTAACTTGTTAAAATACCAGCTGTTCGACTCTTTCTCGTGACGCTCGTCAAACACGACGCCGGGCTCCGCCGCTTCCCAGGCCCCCTGAATCAGGGCGGACCAGATGGCGCGCGCCTTGGGGGTTTCGTACACGCGCACGGGTTTGCCCCGCGCACGCCAGGCCTCCAAGTCGCCGTCCCACAGTTCGTCGTAGTCAGGGTCGGAGGTGTCGGGAAACACCAGCTCCCAATCGGCGTCGGCCTTCAGAGCGGCCATGAAGGCATCGGAGATTCGGACGGAGATGTTGGCGTTCTCCACCATGCCGGGGGTCTTCTTGACCTCGATGAAGCGCCAGAGGTCCGGGTGCCAGTCCTCGATCTGGAGCATGAGGGCCCCGCGGCGGGATCCCCCCTGCTCCACCAGCCCGGTGGCCCGAGAGTACAGATCCATCCAGGACACGGCGCCGGACGAGCGGCCGTTCACCCCGCGCACGGTGGCGCGCGACGGCCGGAGGCTAGACACGTTGATGCCCACGCCGCCCCCGCGGCTCATGATCTCGATCATGCGGCCCAGCGTCTGCACGATGCCCTCCCGGCTGTCCTGGGGGTTCGGCACCACGTAGCAGTTGAAGTAGGTGAGCTGCTGACCGGTGCCGGCCCCTGCCCAGATGCGGCCGCCGGGCACAAACCGCAGCGAGCCAATCTCGTCGGCAAACGCGTCGGCCACGTCGGCCCGCACCTTGGGCGACTCCACGTGGGCAACCCCGTCGGCAATGCGCCGGGCGACGGCGGCCAGCGTCGTTTCCGTGGGCCGATCGCAGTCCAACACCGCGCGCTCGAGGATTTGCCCCTGCTGCGGCCCGGTGAGGAGCTCCACGCGCAGGCGTTGCCCGGGCAGCACCTCGCGGACGCGGCCCACCTCTTTCTTGGGCCACTTGGGGTGGGGCTCCACCAGCACCACCGCCACATCATCCACTTGAAAGCGGCGGTCCAAATCTTTCTGCGTGTACCGGTCCAAGAAAATCTTCCAGCTCAACTCTGACGCAAACTCGCTCGTGGAATTCATCCTGCTCCCCCTCAGTCTCCGTCCGTGGCCGGGCCGGGGTCCGACTCCCCGCCACTGGCCCGCGGGTCCATCCGTTCCAAAAGTTCCTTGAATCCCCTCAGATCCGTGAAGTCACGATAAACCGAGGCGAACCGCACGTACGCGACCGTGTCTAATGCGGCCAAGAGGTCCATCACCTGCTCGCCCACCCAGTGGCTCGGCACTTCGTCGATCCCCTGATCGCGGATTCGCCGCTCGACGCTCGCCGCCAAGCTTTCCAGCTGCGCCAGGGCCACCGGCCGCTTCTCGCAGGCGGTGATCATGCCGCGCAAGATTTTTTGCCGGTCGAACGCCTCGCGGCGGCCATCTTTCTTGACCACCAGCAGCGGCGGCTCTTCGACCCGCTCGTAGGTGGTGAAGCGACGTTCACACATCGTGCACTCCCGACGGCGGCGGATGGCCACGCCTTCTTCGGTGGGCCGTGAATCCAGCACGCGCGTGTCGTCATGACGGCAAAACGGACAGTTCATGGCGCCTCCCCAGATCTAGCGTGTCGAGGACTCGGTATACCACATTCCCTAGTGTATCTCCTGCCGGACGCCGAAAAAAATTTGTGAGCGGGGTGGGGTGGCAAACCAATTCGCTGCCAGGGCTTGCCTGCATCAGGACATCCGTGGACAATGATGCTATAATTTCTGATCCAGATGAAGCTCGCGATTCGACCCCGACCACGGCGTCCACAGGAGGGGTACCCAGTGTACAGGCGGAGGGCTCCCAGGGGCAGACGTTTTCTGGGGCGCCGGGGGCAGAGCATCATTTTGCTAGTGGGGTTCCTGGTGGCACTGATGGGCGGCGTGGCCGCGTCCATCACCGTGGGCACGGTGTACTTTGCCCAGACGCGTCTGCAGAACGCGGTGGATGCGGCCGCCCTCGCAGGGGCGCAGTCGGAAATGCAGGGGGGCTCGCCAACCACCAACCAGGGGTACCTGACGCAGCAAAATATGCCGCAAGCCGAGGTCAGCGTCAGCAACCTCACCAACCCGCCCAACGCCGTCCAGGCGCTCGGGAAGGTGACGGTCCCCGGCTCGTTCGCCTCGCTGTTTGGCATTAAACAGTTCACCGTGCGGGCTCGGGGCGTGGCGCAAATCACGGTCCAGGCTCCGTTCAAGTACGCGCTGTTTGAGGGGGCGCGGTCGACGCTCAGCGTGTCGGGCGACACCAAAGTTTACGGGGACGCCCACTCCAACGGCAACATGGCGCTTTCGGGGAACAACTGCATCACCGGCACGATGACGGTGGGCGACACCGGTTCGTCCGTGAGTGGATCCGAAAAATGCACCACGACGTTCACGCAGATTCCCTATGTTCCCATGCCCAACTGGACGCTGGCGCAGGTGACCCCCCAAAATGCCACGGTGATTTCGGGCGCCGGATGCAATAGCATCCCGCAGACCCTGACTGGGAACTACATCCTATACTGCAACTGGAACACCAGCGGGCAGGTCACGGTCGACGGCGACGTGCTGGTGGAGCCCGGGTACAGCATCAGCATCAGCGGGCAGCTGGTGATCTCCGGATCCTTCACGGTCGACAATGGCTCCATCAGCATTTCGGGCGGCGTGACGCAGGATATGCCTGGCCAGGGGGCGGCGCTGGCGGCATTGAATGGAGGGAACATCAGCATCAGCGGCAACAGTAAGATTGACGGCGTGCTGTACGCTCCGGGCGGCTCCATTAACCTGAGCGGCAACCAGAAGGTTTCGGGGGCCGTCATCGGGGAGTACGTGAATCTCTCCGGAGCGAAAACCATCACGTACAATGTGCAGAACCCGCCGAAGGACTTGCCCATCGAGCAGGTGGCGTTGATTCAATGAGCGGCATGAGGCGGAGGGACAACGTGTTCAAGGGACGTCGGAGGAAGAGCGGCCAGGCGCTGGTCGAATTTGCGCTGGTGGCTCCGCTGTTGTTGCTTCTGCTGTTCGCGATCATCTCGCTGGGCCTGTACATCAACGCGCAGGTAACCCTTCAGCAGGCTGCGCGGATTGGGGCGCGTGACGCCGCCATCGGCCAGAACATCGGCTGCCCCGGCGACACGCTGAGCGGAGCCACGACGCCGACGCTCTACGCGGTGGTGGACCAGCAGATTGGGCAGGGGTTTGGCCTGAGCGACCAGGTGCCGGGTCAGCCGGGCACCTACCGGGCCCTGTTGGGACCCCAGTATCCGGTGGAGACGGAGCCCAGCTCCACGAACAGCAACCTGTCGTACGTGACCGTGAACGTCTACTACAAGTACCAGCCGCTCATAGCCATCCCGGGGCTTCTGCCATCCACGATGTACCTGGCCCAGTCGTACACCATGATGATGCAGGACCCGGCCGGGTCGCTTTCCCCCAGCGGCTGCCCGGGCGGCTCCGGGGTGAGCCAGACGGCCAGTTAGCGCCCGGCGCACCTACATGGGAGCTCCGCGCAATTCGAGGGAGATGGAAGCAGGAGATCCAGGAAGCGTGTCGAATGCTCTGCCCCGGTGCTCAGGTGAGGGGACTCGACTAATCAGATCAGGTGGTGTCCGCGTGGGGGCGATGGGGAAGACGTTGCGAGCGTGGCGGGTGGCGCGCCAAGGTCAAGCCGTGGTGGAATACGCGCTCATCATTGTGCTCATCGCGCTGGTGCTGTTCTTCGCGGTCAAGTACTTCGGCCTAGGTGTACAGCACTCCCTGAACAACACCGCCCTGCGCGTGAAGAAGAGCTAGCTGACAATAGTGGCGCTGGCTCCAACACCTGCTATGATGGCCGAGTTCCCTGGGGTTTCCAGTGGTTCACATTACGAGGAGGTTCATCTTTGTACCTGTACGCGAAGATGCTGGACATGGTCTCCACGCTGCTCAAGGAGCGCGATGGCCAGGCCATGGTGGAGTACGCACTGATTCTGGCGCTGATTGCCATCGTGGTGATCGTGGCCCTGCACTTCCTGGGGAGTGGCGTGAGTACCCAGCTGAACAACATCGCCACCAACATCAACGGCGCCTAGACTCGGGCTTGCGGTCGACGGTCGGCCCCGGCGGCAGAGCCGCCGGGGCGCGGCCGATATCGGAGTATTGGGTTCGGGCTCCCGTTGTGGGCTTAGCCTCTGCGGCGGGAGCTTTTGGTGTACTAATTCGCCGGACGGGTTTCGACAAAGGGATTGCGGGTAGCGACATGCATGTGGAGCAATGGGTCACGGCTTGGCGCACTCAGGTTGAGGGCCCGGGGCGTAGCGGCCGGGCGAGCTCGCGACGGTGACAAGGAGGCAGTCTGATGACCCAGGTGGGTTCGTGGTGGAAAGTCAGCCGGTGGCTGGTCATAGGCATCCTCCTGGTGGTGGCAGGGGTTTATGCCGGGCTTCGGTTCCTGGCGTCCACCAAGGCGGCACCGGTGACCACCACCACGGCGACGGTTTGGGTGGTGACGCAGCCGGTGCCGGCTGATGCGCCGATTCCGCCGTCGTCAGTCAAGACCGAGACGTGGCCGGTGAAGCTGTTGCCGTTAAACGCCTACCAGGGTTCGCTGGCGGGCCTGTACACGACGGAGGCGCTGCCCCAGGGGGTGCCGCTGGTGACCACGGATTTGTTCAACCCGGCGACCGCTGACCTGATTCCCAATCGGCTGCCCAAGGGCGACGTGGCCTTTGACTTTTCCACCAGCCCGAACTCGGCCGTGGACGGCGTGATTGCCCCCGGGGACCGCATCGCGCTGTTGGCGCTGGTGCCGCCGCCGGGCAAGGCGGGCTCGACGTCTTCGGGAACATCCAGTGCGACGGCGTCGAATCAGTCGGTCGTGTTCATGCAGGGATTGAATGTGCTGGCGGTGAACGGCGCGCTCACCGGGGGGGTAACGCCCGGCAGCGGCGAACAGCTCATCCTGGCGGTGACCCCCGCACAGGCTGAGGCGCTGGTTTACGCCGAAGCGCACACCACCTTTACGGTGGTGCTCGAAGCGCCCCATCAGAAGTTGGGCACCGTGGCACCCTACGGCACCCAGTGGCCGAAGCCGTAAGGGGGAACAGAGACTCTGATGTTTACCGTATACGCGGCCGTCGCCCCGGATGTTTACGAGCCGGTGGTGCGTGCCATCAAAGACACACAGGATGCGGTGCTGTTGGGGGTGGCGTCCGACCTGCGCCAAGCGCTGTCGGATTGCGCCGCGGAGCGGCCCGGCGCGTTCGTGGTGGATGACCAGCTCCTGGAGCAGAATCCAGGATCCCTGGCGTCCATGGAGAGCGTGGGGTACCCGGTCGTGCTGCTCATTCGCCAGGATGATCCGGCCACGGCGCGCCGGGCGCTGGCCATCCGGGCGCGGGATATGGTGGCCGCCACGGCCGTCGAGGTGGACCTGCCGGGCGCGCTGACGCGCCACGCGGAGGCCAGCATCGCCCAGCCGCAGGCGGGCAAGGTCATCGTGGTGTTTTCGTCGAAGGGCGGTGTGGGCAAAACCACCCTGGCCGTGAATTTGGCCATGGCCTTGAACCTCCTGTCCCACCACTCGGTCGCGGTGGCGGATCTGGATCTGCAGTTCGGCGATGTGGCGGCCCTGCTGGGCGACCTGCCGCCGGGCAACATCCATGACCTGGCGGTGGCGCCCACGCTTGACCGCCTGTCGGTGGAGCGTGTGCTCGTGAAAGTCGGCAACACCGACGTGAACATGCTGGCGGCACCCGCCATGCCGCAGGAATCCGAGGACATTCGCCCTGAATTGGTGGTCCGCGTACTGCAGATGCTCAAAGAGACGCATCCCTACGTCGTGGTGGACACCGCGCCCGGCTTTTCGGATGTCAACGTGGCGGCGCTGGACTACGCGGATTATGTCCTCACCGTGCTCACGCCGGACGTGGTGACGATTCGCACCATCAAGCAGGCGCTGGACCTGTTCTGGAATGGATTTCACTATTCGGCCAGCAAAGTGCGGCTCGTGATGAATCGGGCTGGCAGCCGGTCGGGCATCGAGTCGCAGGACATTGCGGCCGCGCTGGGCTCCAATGTGTACTGGGAGCTTCCGTCTGATGGCAGCTGGCCGGTCAAGGCGGCCAACCAGGGACGGGCGCTCATGGTGTTTCAGCCCACCAGCCTCCTGGCACAGAGCATTCGGGACATGGCTAGGTCCATTATCGATGAGCATGAGGGCCAGCGGCGCGTGGTGAAAGAGGCGAAGGCGCGGCGGCCTTCGCTGTTCAGCCGACTGGGCTTCGCAAGGGGGCGTAACTGATGTCGCTGAAGAAACGCTTGGGAGACCCCAACGGGGTCGGGTCGGCATTGCGATCCGTGGTGCGGGAGAGCCAGACCCGGGCCGTAAAGCCGCCGCCCGAGTACATGTCCGCGTCTTATATCACCCTGAAGACCCGGGTGCAGGAGCAGCTGTTAAACCAAGAGGCCAATCCCGAGGCGTTGGACGCTGAGCAGCTCAGAACCCGCATCGCCGCCATTGTGGCGGACGACCGGTCGATTTCCCCCTTGGAGCGCGACAGCATCGTCAACAATTTGGTCAATGAGATCAAGGGATTCGGTCCGGTGCAGCCGCTGTTGGATGACCCGGACATCTCCGAGGTGATGATCAACGGGCCGCACCGCGTGTACATCGAGCGGGCCGGCCGCCTGGAAGCGACCCGGATCCATTTTCGCGATGACGCGCATCTCAAGAGCATTGTCGAAAAGATGCTGGCCCCCACGGGCCGGCGGCTGGATGAGGCCAGTCCCATGGTGGATGCCCGCCTGCCGGACGGGTCGCGTCTCAATGCCGTGATTCGCCCGATCGCGGTGGCGGGGGACACCATTACCATTCGAAAATTTTCCAAAGACCCGTTTACGTTAGAGCAGCTGGCGCACATGAACAGCATCTCGGAGGCCATGGCCGTCGTGTTGGAGGCGGCGGTCCGCGGCCGGGTGTCCATCGTGGTGTCCGGCGGCACGGGTTCTGGAAAAACCACCACGCTGAATGCCCTGTCGGCCAACATCCCTGCGGACGAGCGCATTGTCACCATCGAGGACGCGGCCGAGTTGCAGTTGCAGCAGGATCACCGCGTGACCCTCGAGGCAAGGCCGGCCAACGTCGAGGGGCAGGGCGAGGTATCCATCCGGTCGCTGGTCCGCAATGCGCTGCGAATGCGGCCCGACCGGATTATCGTCGGCGAGGTGCGGGGCGGCGAGGCGCTCGACATGCTGCAGGCCATGAACACCGGCCATGAGGGCAGCCTGACAACCGCCCACGCCAACTCGCCGCGCGACTGTTTGGCACGGATGGAGACCATGGTGCTGATGGCCGGCGCCGACCTCCCGCTGACCGCCATTCGACAGCAGATCGCCTCGGCCGTCGATGTGATCGTGCAGCAGGCACGACTCCAGGACGGCAGCCGCCGCATTGTGCAGGTGACCGAAGTTGTCGGCTTGGAGCAGGGCATCATCACGACGCAGGACCTGTATGTGTATGAGCAGACAGGCATCGACGACGGGGGTCGGGTGCAGGGCTATTTCACCGCCACCGGGATTCGCCCCCGCTTCATGGACCAGTTGGCGCGCCGCGGCATCAGCCTACCACCCGACGTGTTTGGCGAGGTGAGGTGAGGCCATGCCCACCGTGATCCTGACCATGCCGACCGGACCCGCGCTCACCGCGATGGTGGTGGCGGCCGTGGCATTTGTGCTCGCCTTTCTATCGGTGATGACCTGGTTGAGGAGCCTGAACCTGCACAGCACCAGCCAGACGCGGCTCAAAAAGGTCGTGGCCGAGCCCCGGGTCAATGCCCGCCAAACCTTCCAGGACCGGTGGGCGCTCAGAGTGACCCAGTGGCGCATGTCCCAGACGGCGGCGGCGCTGCGGCTTCGGCTGGAAGAATACTGGGGACTGGCCCTCGCGGGGGGCGTGGTCGGGGCGCTTATCGGCGGCGCGGTGCGCGGCGTGGCCGGGGCGATCGGGCTGGGGCTGGTGGGCGTCATCGTCACCCTTTACTGGCTCCGCATGCGGCGGGAGCGCTGGCTCATCAAGGCCGAGGAACAGCTGCCCGATTTTTTTCGCAACATCTCCTCGTCGATGCGGGCCGGTTCGTCCTTTGGGCAGGCGCTGGCGGTGGTGGGGCGGGACACGCCCGATCCCCTGGGGCCCGAGATTCGGCGGCTCGCGCGGCGGGAGGCGCTGGGCTTCACGATGGAGCAGGCGCTGAACGAACTGGCGCAGCGCGTGCCCAGCAAGGACCTCAATTTGGCCATTGTGGCGATTCAGGTGCAGCGGGACGTGGGCGGCGCCCTGTCGCCGCTGTTGAACAGCATCGTGGACACGATTGAGTCGCGGCAACGCCTCAAGGCGGAAATTCGCACGCTGACGGCGGCCGGCCGCATGAGCGGCTGGATCCTGACCGGTCTCCCAGTGGCGCTGGGTTTTGTCATTTGGTTCATGGACCCCAGCTACATGTCGTTGTTGTTTTCGGAAACCATCGGGAACATCATGATCGCGTACGCGGTCGCCTCAATCGTCGTGGGCTCGGTGGTCATCAATCGCATGGTGAAAGGACCAGACCTGTGAACGGGGAAGTATGGGCCATCATTGCGGGGGTCGGGGTGGCGCTGGGCGTCCTGGGTTTTCGCCAGTTCGCTGCCGACCTCAGTACCATGCGCCGGCAGACGCGGCTGGTGCGGCGCCTGGGGGGCACCCTGCAGGTGCGGGCGATCGAAGACGAACTGGAGTTGCCGTTTTCCCAGCGCATCCTGGACCCGGTGCGCGAGCGCTTGGTGCGGTCGCTGGGGAGCCGCCTAGTACCAGCGAAGGCTCAGGAAGAATTGGCCCGGCGCCTGAGAATGGCGGGGGTTGACCGGTCTCCGCTGGAATTTGGTCTGCTCCGGATCGTCACGGCCGTGGTGCTGATGGCAGCGGGCTTTATGCTGGCCGCGCTGGGCATCCTGCCGGCGGGCGACGCGATCCTGGTGCCCGTGGCGCTGGGTGCGCTGGGTTATCTGATTTTCGGCGTGCGCCTGAATACGGCTTATCGGAAACGCCAGGAAGCCATCGAGCGCAACTTGCCCGAGGCGTTTGACCTGCTGTCGGTGTGTGTTGAGGCGGGTTTGTCGTTTGAGGCGGCCTTGCGGCGATCGGCCGTGCACCTGCCCGACGCCACCGGCCAGGAGTTTCAGCGCGCGGTGGCCGACCTGCAGGTGGGGATGACCCGACTGGAGGCACTCCGAGCGCTGGCGGAGCGCACCCGCCTCGAGGACCTGATGCGCTTTGCCGTGCTGATGGGCCAGGCGGACCGCACCGGAGCGTCCATCTCGGGGGTGCTGCACGCGCAGGCGGAGCGGGTGAAGGAGCGGCGGGTGTTTCGGGCCCGCGAGCAGGCGGCGGCGGTTCCGGTCAAGATTCTGTTCCCGATGGTCATGTTTATCTTTCCGGCCCTGTTCATTGCGATCCTGGGCCCGGGGATGCTGAGCATCATCCACGCCGGGCTGTGAAAGCCGTGGTGGTCGTCCGCGTGGACGACGGCCAGGTGCTGGCGGCGCGGGGGGCCTTCTGCGAGACGGCGCGAGAGCGCACGCGTGGGCTTTTGCCCCGCACCCGCCTCGACCCGGACGAGGCACTGGTGATTCCCACCCAGTCCGTTCACACGTTTCGGATGCGCTTTGCCATTGACGTGGTTTACCTGGATGGCCGGGGACGCGTGCTGGGCGTCCACCATCGAGTGCCGCGGGGACGCATTCTGCCGTGGAGGCTCCGGGCGCATGCGGTCGTGGAACTGGCGGAGGGGCAGGCGGCGGCCCTCGCCATCGCGCCCGGACAGGTGCTGGCATGGCGGCCCGGGTGATTGCCGGGCGTCCCCGGCCATGACTACGGTGACGTGCCGTACTTGACGGCAAATGCGGTCTGGGACGGCCACCCCGCTGGGGTGGCGCTGGAAGGTCCATACAGGTTTCCGCTGGTGCGCAGTTCCAGCATCTGATCCGCCGCCACTTGGCCATTCACCTCGCTGCCTCCCGTGTACGTGTACACATTGAAAAACGGGGCGGCCGGGGAATAGGGCGGGAGGGTGGTGTAGTACACGGTGCCAGTGCTGCTGGTGGCCAGCGGCGTTTCCGTGATAGCATCGGCGGAATTGTTCGGGTAGGTGGCCTTGCAGTCAAAGTACTGCCAGCCCGTGCTGTCACCGCTACCGCCGTCAAGCGCCACGGCTTTGTACGTGAAGTACGTCGTCCCGTTGAGCGTGAGGGACCCGATGTAGTTGACCTGACTCCAGATGTCG
>JAJYPH010000288.1 GCA_021795575.1 Bacillota bacterium | reverse complement strand
CGCCACGCGGCGGCAGCTGGCCCGCCGCACCGTGGACACCTGCCGCAGCAAAGAAGAAGCCCAGGTGTGGGTGGACAGCCGCCAGCCTGGCGCTACCGTGCCAGCCCTGTCCACGGAACCCCAGTGGTCCACTCGGCGTCGGGCGAAGGACACCGTGCTGGAGCCGTACGTCCCCTGACGCAGGGCGGCACCGGACTCGGAAGGTTATGGGATACCTCGGTTGGCGCTGTCGCGTGCGCGTCCCCCGGGCGACCCGCCGCGCGGCGAAGCGCGGGTTGGGGGCCCCCCGACGGGCGCGGGGTGTCCCGCAGACGCTCCACGGTGGACCCTCAGCGCTCCCCCTGCCGGGCAGCAGCGGCGTCACGCTTCCATCGGGACCGAGGACAATGGCATGCGGCGGCTGGCGCCACCCGCTGGGGCGATGGTCGCGTCGTGCCCACTCAGATCACGGCGGGGAAAATGGGGCCATGGGGCCGAGACATACAGCGGGCTAAACAGGGTGAGGGAAAAGGGGACGACCGCGTGAACGTTGCCACGGTGAGGACCATCCGGGAGGCTCTTGATGAGCTTTCGCGACAACCCCTGTGGCCCGCTTTTGAGCCGTCGGAGATTCCCGTCGTCATCTACGATGGTGAGGACACCTGGCTGCTGCGCCATCCGCATCCCGGATTCCCCTTCGGCCGCTGGGCCGACTCGGAGGACCTTTGGATGATGCCGGGCCTGCATGACAGTGTCCGGGCCAACACGGCCACCATCGTCGACGGTGTACCCACGGCGGCTCTCATGCTCGCGTCGCTGGCCGGCCGCTCTCCCTTGGAGGCGGCCGCCGTGTGCATCCACGAGATGTTTCACGTATTTCAGCGCGACCACTATCCCACCTGGGTCGGGGACGTCGGCGCCATGTTTCTGTACCCGCTGTCGGACCCCGCCTTGTTGACCATGCGCCGCCTGGAGACGGAAGCGTGGCGGCGCGCTCAGGCCGCGTCGGACCCATCCGCGCGCCACGGGTGGGCTCGAACCGCGCTCCGATGCCGGGCCGCACGGTTTCTGGCTCTTCCACCAGCCTGCCCGGCATTCGAGCGCGGAACCGAACTATCCGAAGGGCTGGCCCAGTATGTGGAGCACTGCGCGCTGGGCATCACCCACGTGACGCTGCCCGCGGAAGGCTATCCGCCGGATCAAGCGAGGGGGCGCTGCTACGCCATTGGCGCCTTGATGGGAACGCTCCTGGATGAGGTGGCGCCGGGATGGCCCGGGGCCGTCGACGCGTCGGCAGGCTTGGACGGCCTGTTGGACGCGGCGCTCGGCCAAGCGGGCGCCGCATGGGAGTTCACCGCGGCGGAGCATGAGCACATTGCCCAGCGGGCGCACGCGGACGACTCAGCCTTCACCCACCACCGCGAACAACGGCTCCGTGACGTGCGATCCGAACCGGGCCACCGCATTGTGCTGCGCGGACGCACACCCCTTCGCACCCAGGGGTTTGATCCGTCAAACTGTCTGCAGTTGAATGCCGCGACGGTGCTGCATACGCGGTTTCTTCACGTCACGAGCGCCCACCTGGAGCTGGAAGTGCTGGGAGGGAAGGCGCTGACCCGCGCCGCGGGCGAGCATGCCCTGTTCGGCGGATTGGCCGAGGTGGTGTGTGTAGGGCTTTCCCATCTCCCCGTGCTCGCCCCCGGGACCACCCACCTCGCGTGGCGTGGTGACGGGGTGTCCATCCAGGGGGAGGCCGACCGGCTGACCATCAGGGACAATGACCTGGTGATTGACCTGCCGTAACCCGGCAACCGGTCCGCTGGCCGAAGTTCAGGCGACGCGGCGCGTACGCGCCTCCATGGTGGCCGCGCCGTGGCGTCAGCGGTCGGCGGCCCCGGGGCCGGCCATCACCAGCAACAGCTCCCGCACGAGCTTGGCGGCCAACAGCGCCGTGCGCTGAGACATGTCGGCCGCGGGCATGGTTTCCACCACGTCGGCCCCCACCAGCTGGACGTCGCGGAGCAGATGCAACGCTTGGAACGCTTCGTCCGGCGTGATGCCGCCCGGCTCCGGTGTGCCCGTCCCCGGGAGGTACGCGGGGTCGATGACGTCCACATCCAGTGTGAGGTAGACCGGCCGGCCGCGAAGGGCGGGCAGCGCTTCGGCCAGCGGCTCCAGCACGTGTCGGGGATGGAGCGTGGTGTGCGCCCGCGCCCACTGAAACTCCGCGCGGGTGCCCGACCGAATGCCGAACTGGTGCACCGATCCGGGCTGGCAGCGCTCGGCGACCCGGCGGAGCACGGTGGCATGCGACAGCGGCTGGCCCAGGTACTGGTCGCGCAGATCCGTGTGGGCGTCCCAGTGCACCACGGCCAGGTTGGGCCACCGCTCCAACGCCGCCTCGATCAGGGGGAGCGCCACCAGATGCTCGCCCCCTAAGCCCACGACGCGCTGGCCGCGCGCCAACAGGGCGCGCGCGGCCGCCCGAATCATGTCCAAACTGCCGGGGACGTTGCCCATCGGCAGCTCCAAGTCACCCCAGTCGCCCACGGCATAATCCTCGAGGTCGCGGTCCAGCATGGGCGAATACGTCTCCAAGCCGTACGACGCTTCACGAATGCGGGTGGGTCCGAAGCGCGACCCGGGCTGAAAGGACGCCGTCCAGTCCATGGGCAGCCCCATCAGGACCACGGAAGCGTCGCGGGCGTCTGGACGCGTGCCGATGAAGCGGTCCAGGCGAAAAAAGGCCGGGGGGCTCGCCTCCTCGGCCACCTCGCACAGCGGGGTGCCTACGGGCACAGTCGCCCCTTCGGGCACCAGCCACCGTACGACGACACCCGCCACCGGGGACGGGACTTCTGCATTCACCTTATCCGTCAGCACTTCCAAAAGAGATTCGTCGACGGCCACATGCTCCCCGGGTTGCTTCAGCCAGGCGCCGACGGTGGCCTCGGAGACGGTTTCCCCCAGCTGGGGCATCATGACGAGTTGCATGCGCCTCCTCCCCCCTCACGTTTGCAGCAGCTCGGACACAAACGGCGGCAGCACAAACGCGGCCCGCTGGATGGCGGGGGTCCAGTAGCGCGTCGGCAGCGAGACGGTGCGCGCGTCCGCGGGCTGAGGCCCCTTGCTCCCCAGGCTGAAGCTCCACCAGCCGGAGGGATAGGTGGGC
>JAJYPH010000090.1 GCA_021795575.1 Bacillota bacterium | reverse complement strand
GCCGTGGCGGCGCTGGCCTGGGCGGGCCGCATGCCCACGACGGGCGCGCTCGGCCAGCTGGCGCGCCAGGCGCCCATCCGTTGGCATCGGTCGCAGCTGGGCATCTGGCTCATGGTGGCCAGCGCCGACGGTTTGGCCACCATCGCCCTCCGCGTGGTCTGGCCACCCGCCGACCCGTATCTCGACACGTGGTGGGCCGTGTTTCTGGTGGCGGCGGCCGTCATGCTGTGGCTGGACCGGCTGGTGCGACCGGGCTGGCGGCGGCCAGCGCTGCTGCTGGCCATCCTGGCCAATGCCGGCCTGCAGGTCGCGCATGGCGCGTTGGGCGCGATCTCGCCCTCGGGCGGGGGGTTGGCCGCCGCCGGCGTGGCCCTGGCGGCGCTGGTCCTGGCCACGTATCGGGGAAGTCCGGACGTGGTCCATGACTAGGGGTCCGGGGCCCGGCCCGCTGGTGGTGCTGGCCGAGGGGCGCGATCACGCCCGGATCGCGATTTATCCCGGCGTCACCGAGGTGGTGGGAGCGCCGGCGGAGTCGCAACGCCTGTTGGAGCGGCTCGCCGGTTTGACGCCGGACGCGTGGGCCGCCCTGTCCTGGGCCCCCGCGTGGCAACTCGGCGCCGATCCCCTCTCGTACCGCCGCCAGCGGACGTATGTCCCCGCCACCGCGCCGTTAACGGACACCGACGAAGCCTTCACGGTGCGCGACTGGCTCAAGTTGGCGGCGGCCCTCTGGGGTGGCACCGCAACCGGTGCCATCGAGGCCGAGCAGTCGCGCTGGGGCCTTCAGGGTGTTACCCGCCAGCGCCTCGGCACCCTCTCCCCGGGTTGGCAGCAGCTCGTGCGCCTGGCCACCAGCCTGGTGACGCAGCCCCGCCTCTGGATTCTCGACAACCCGGCGCAGCACCTGGACCACGAAGGGCGTCTCATCCTGGAAGCGGTCGTCGCGGGGCGCGACGCCGGATGGCTCCCGGTCGCGACCGTCGTGTCGGTGGGCGTGCCCCTCATGCTGCCCAACCGGTGGGCGCTGCGCTGGACGGGCCACCGGTGGCAGGCGGCCGAGCCCTCCACGCCGCCGGGCCGCTAGCGGATGCTGAACACCATGGCCCCAAACAGCGCGACCACGTAAATCAGGGAGAAGCCAAACGCGCGCTTCGCCCAGGCCACGGCCGCCTCCGGCTCCCACAGCAGCCGCACGTTGGCCAGCACGAACAAAATCCCCAGCCCCAGCGCCGCCGCGAGGTACAGGTCTCCCACCACCCGGGTGAAGTACAGCAGCACGCTGGCCACCATCAGCAGCACGGCATACATGATCATGCTGCGCTTGGTGGGGGCGCCGCCCCGCACCACCGGCATCATGGGAATGCCCGCACGTCGGTAGTCCTCCTGGCGATAAAGCGCCAGCGCCCAAAAATGCGGTGGGGTCCACAGCACAATGACCAAAAACATCAAGAGCGGCGCCCAGCCGAGGTGGCCCGTGGCCGCCGCCCAGCCCACCACCGGGGGAAACGCCCCGGCGGCGCCGCCGATGACGATGTTCTGCGGGGTGCGGCGTTTCAGCCAAAAGGTGTATACGAACAGGTAAAAGAGGTAACCCGCGAGCGCAGCGGCTGCCGTGAGCCAGTTGACCCCCCATCCGAGGATGGGAACCGCCGCCGCGCCCATGGCTACACCGAGGATCAGGGCGTTGCGGGCGGGAATGCGCCCCGCCGCCACCGGGCGATCCTGGGTGCGCTGCATGAGGGGGTCAATGTCGCGGTCGTACCACATGTTCACGGCGTGGGCCCCGCCGGCCGACAGACCGAGGCCCACCACCATCCCGGCCGTCATCCCAAATGGCGGAACGCCGCGGTATCCCACCACCATGGCGCAGTACGCCGTGATGACGAGCCACAGCACGATCCCAGGTTTGGTGAGCGACAGGTAGTCACGGACGACGCGCAAGCCCTTCGACGTCTCTCGCATGCTGCCACCTCCACCGTCCCCGTCTGCGCGCCTCGCTGTCCCGGTGATTATAGCAACTTGCCCGCCCAGCCGCGCCAGCCGGCGCCTCGCACGACCCGTCGACCGGACCATTTGCGCCGTTGGAACGCCGACAACGGGTCCATCGGCCGCAAAGTCCGGGCCCAACGGCGCTGGCGTGGTTCGACAAGATTCCCGTCCGTTCATGAGCAAACCTTCAGGACGCCCCCGCCGCACTGCGGTAAAATACCCTGATAACTTGCGGGCGCAGGTCGGCCAGTTCGCCAGGCGTCCGCCGCCGCGGGAGGGATTGGCACGGGACCACTCATCGTGCAGAGCGATCGCAGCATCCTCTTGGAGGTGGCGCACCCGGAGGCCGAGGCGGCGCGCGAAGCGTTGGCCAGCTTCGCCGAGCTGGTCAAAAGCCCCGAGCATCTGCACACCTATCGGGTGACCGCGCTCTCGCTGTGGAACGCCTCGGCGTCGGGGGTCGCGGCGGACGGGGTGCTGGAAACGCTGGCACAGTATTCTCGCTACCCGGTGCCGCAGGTGGTTCGGGTGTTCATCACCGAGCAGATGGGCCGGTTCGGCCGCCTGGTGCTGGTGGAGTCCGAGGGGGATCTCTACCTCGAGGCGGACCAGCCCCCGCTGTTGACCGACCTGCTGAACCGCACGGGCTTGTCCGCCTATCTGGGGGAGCGCGTCTCGGACGTGCGCGCCGCCGTGGATCCGGTATTCCGCGGGGTGCTGAAGCAGGCGCTGGCCAAACTGGGGTGGCCCTTGGACGACCGCGCGGGATTTTCGCCGGGCGCGTCCCTGCCCCTGGGGCTGCGTGCCATCGACACCACCGGGCAGCCATTCCAGCTCCGGGCCTACCAAGAGGCGGCCGTCGACGCGTTTTGGGGCGGGGGGCGGGCGTCCGCCGGCAGCGGCGTCATCGTCCTGCCCTGCGGGGCCGGCAAGACGCTGGTAGGGCTGGGGGTCATGAGCCAGGTCCAGACCCATACGCTGATTCTTACGACGTCGGTGGCCGCCCTCCACCAGTGGCGCCGCGAGCTGCTAACCCGCACCACGCTGACGCCCGACCAGATTGGCGAGTACACCAGCGGCCACAAAGAGGTGGCGCCGGTGACGCTCACCACCTACCAGATGCTGAGCCATCGGCAACAGGGCACCTATCCCCATTTCCCGGTCATGGACCGCGGCGAGTTTGGGCTGATTATCTACGACGAGGTGCATCTCCTGCCCGCCCCGATCTTTCGGCTGACGGCGTCGCTGCAGACGCGGCGGCGGCTGGGTCTCACCGCCACCCTGGTGCGCGAGGACAATCACGCGGAGGACGTGTTCAGCCTCATTGGCCCCAAGCGCTTTGACATGCCGTGGCGTGAGCTGGAGCAGCAGGGGTGGATCGCCCCGGCGCTGTGCCACGAGATTCGTGTGGACATGCCCCCGGTCGTGCGGGACGTGTACGCGGCCGCCGAGGACCGGGACCAGATCCGCGTCGCTGCGGAAAACCCGGCCAAGGTGGCGGTCGTGGATCAGCTGCTGGACCAGCACCAGGGCGACCTGGTGCTGGTCATCGGGCAGTACCTCACCCAGTTGGAGCAGCTGGCGGCGCATCTGTCGGCACCGCTCATCACGGGCAAGACGCCGATCGCCCGACGTGAGGAGCTTTACGAGGCGTTTCGCCAAGGTGCCCTGCGGCGGCTGGTGGTGTCCAAGGTGGCCAACTTCGCGATTGACCTCCCCGATGCCAACGTCGCGGTGCAGGTGTCGGGCACCTTTGGCTCGCGGCAGGAGGAGGCCCAGCGGCTGGGGCGTATATTGCGGCCCAAGTCCCATGGAGGGCAGGCGTACTTCTACACGGTGGTCAGCCAGGACACCGTGGAGCTGCAGTTTGCCCAAAAGCGCCAGCTGTTTCTCACCGAACAAGGATACCGGTACCGGATTGGCCATGCCTCCGATGAGGGACGGCCCAAGGACAGCACGCCCGTCGTGCCGCTGGCGGGTCGCGCCCGTCATGCCGATGCCTCGGGGCGCGACTGAGGCTGGCGACGCACCCCCGGCAGCGAGGCGACGTGGGAAAAGGGGAGTTCGTGGACATGACCGAGAGCGCACTCGCCAGCGAGTGGTACCAGCCCGCCGACGGCTGGCGCCAGTGGGCCCGTCACGCCTCGGCCGAGGACCGGGCGCGGCTGGCCGATGCCGTGGGCGAGCGCTCCACTGACCCCCAGCTGCTGGCAAGCCAGCTGTCGCGGCCCGAATACCTGGCCGAGCACATTCGCCGGCTCTCCCCCGAGGCTGCCGACGTCCTGTGGCAGCTCTGGATCGCCGGGGGCCGGACGCCGGTAGAAGCCGTCGTCCGCACGGAGTTCACCGGGCCGGCCCTAAAGCATCTGGCCGATGTCGGCCTCGTGGCCCAGCTGACCCACAACTACTACACCCAGTCGTACGCCTATCCCGCGGAGGCCCATCCCTTTGTACGCCGCTTCATTGCCGTCCCCCGTCTGGCGCAGCGTGCGGTGGCCGGCAGTGGGCCCGCCGTCGGGCCGCTGCCTCCCAACCCGGTGTGGCTCACGGATGTGTTTCGGGTGTTGTCGCAGGTGCGGTGGCACGGGGCGCGCCTCACCCAGCAGGCGGTGCTGTACAAGCGCTGGGAGCAGACCGCGCAGGCTCTGCTGACGGGAGAGCATCCGTCGTCCCGCGAGGCGCGCCTCACCACCGCCCTGCAGTTCGCGTCGCACGCCGGGCTGTTGGCAGCCGACCCGGCACAGGCGGGCCTGCATGTCACCACGGACGCGCCCGAGTTTTTTGCGGCCCCGCCCGCCCTCCGATGGCAGCGGTGGCGCGACTTCGTCATCCACCAGCTGAACGCCCTGCCGTTTGGGGCGCTCATCCTGGACAGCCTGGCCGCGCTGCCGCCGGACCAAAGCCTCACGGTCCGGGACTGGGTGGAGCTGGCGGGCGCCGGACGGTCCGCCACTGTTCAGGAGCACTTCCTGCACCTCGCCACGGCGACGCTCAACCGGGGGGTGGCCCTGGGCTGGCTGGTCGAGCAGGACGGTCACGTCCAGGTGTCGGCCGAGGCCCGCGCGCTGGACAGCGGTCAGTTCGCGCCCGAGGCCCCGGCCCGGGCCATCATGGAGCCCACCGGCGACGTCATGGTGCCCAAGGAAACCCCGCTCGGCCCATTGTGGGCGGCCGAGGAAGTGCTCACGCTACACCGCGCGGACGTGGTGTGGATCTACCGCTGCGACACGGCAGCCCGCGAGCGGGCGCACGACTATGCGATTTCGGCGGATGAGATTCTGGCCCGGATCCAGGCGCTCTTGACGACGGAGTTGCCCGACAACGTCGCGCAGGACATCCGCGACGGCTATCACCGCAATCTGGCTGTCCGGGTCCTGAACGCCTCCGTCGTCACCGTGCGGGATCCGGCGGCGCTGCCCGCCCTGAAAAAGGTTTTGGGTCCGCTGGTGGTGGAACAGCTGGGGGACAGGGTGCTGCTGGCCGCGCCGGGTGCCGGCCAGAAGCTGTTGAGCCGAATCAAGAAGGCCGGGCTCACGAGCCGCAATGACGTCGAAGAGGCGGGCACGGAGCTGGTCGTGGGCGATCTCGTACCCCGGGCCCCCCGCTCCCCCGCGCCGCCGCGAGGGCCCTACCAGGTGGCGCTGCCGTCCGGCAGCGCCACCCAATTAGTGGAGCTGGTCGTCCGCGGCGCGTGGGGCACCGGTCGGCCCGTACGCCTCCACTATGGCAGCGGGCGGGCACCGTCGGGGCCGAAGGCCACCATCGAGATGGTGGTGCACCAGATGGACCGCCGGACCGTGCGCGGGCTCCGCACCGACGTGACCCCGCCCCAATGGATCACGGTCCAGTTGGATGCGATCGACCAGGCCGAGATGGCCTGAGGTCGCGCCGGGAGTCGGCGCGCACTGATTTTTACCTGCTGAGAGGAGTCGCGAGACGTGATGAGGAGGCGCTATCGATTCCGCCCCCGTCTGGTTCTGTCGTTCGTCCTGCTGCTGGTGCTCGTGGTGCTGGTGCCGCGGATCCTGGCGCATCATGCGCCGGGCCAGCCGCCCACAGCGCCCGCGCACCACGCGACCCAGCCCACGTCCCCACCGCCCAGCGCATCTCCCGTCGTGGCGGCCGGGTCGTGGCACCGCGCGGCCTGGACCCTTTCGGCCCCCGCCCGCGGCCAGGCCGCCACCGTCGGCGACGGCGACCTCATCCTGGCGGGAGGGCTGGACGCCGCCTCCTCCAGTACGGTGCAGGCGTATGGCCCCAACCGCATCTCGGTTTCCCTGCCGACCGCCGTGCACGATGCCGGGGCGGTGGTGACCGGCGGCGACCTCATCGTGTTTGGCGGCGGCACGTTTGCTCCCACCGCGACGGTGCAGGCGGTGCCCCTCGCCGGGGGGAGCGTGCTGAGTCCGGCCGCGCTGTCCCAACCGCTGGCGGACCTCACCGCGGTCACCGTCGCGGGACGCGTGTATCTGGTGGGCGGCTACTCCGGGACCGTCTACAACGACAAAGTGTTCCAGTGGACGGCCGGACAGGCCCTGTCGGTGGCGGCCGTCCTGCCGGTGGGGCTTCGCTACGCGGCCATCACGGTCGATGGATCCCAAATCGTCGTGGCCGGGGGCCGCACGCCGACGGGCGAGTCGGCGGCTGTCTATGCCGTGAATCCCGTGACGGGCCACGTCTCCACCTGGCCCTCGCTACCCACGCCGCTCGCGTACGCGGGCGCCGCCGTGCTGTCGGGCCACCTCTGGGTGGTGGGCGGCCAAACCCCGAGCGGCAACAGCGCGGCCGCCTACGTGTATGACGCGGCGACCAGGAGCTGGAAAAGCGGCCCCAGTCTGCCGCTGGCCACGACGGACGGGACCCTGACGGGGTTTCATCACAAGCTCTGGTATGCCGGGGGTCAGACGGCCCAGGGGATGACCGCCACCGTATGGGAATTCCCGTAACGCAGAACTCCCGGCACGCCCCGACCCCGTTCCCCAGCACACGGCTCAGCGGGCCGATCCTCGGGCAGGCGGGCGCCTCTACGCCACCAGCTCCCCGTCCCGCAGATGGAGCTGGTGCGCGAACCGACCCGCCACACCGGGGTCATGCGTGATAACCACCAGGGTTTTGGCGGGCGAGGCGGCCGCCAGCTGCTGAATCAGGTCCATGACCAGCACGCCGGTGGCTTGGTCCAAGTTTCCCGTGGGCTCATCGCACAGCAGCAGCGGGTCGTTGACCAAAGCACGGGCCAACGCCCCGCGCTGCTTCTCGCCGCCGGAGAGGACCCCGGCCGGCCGCGGGAGGTGGTCTCCCATGCCCACCGCCTCCAACAGCCACCGAGCGCGCTCCTCGTGCATCCGCCGCTCCCGGCGACGGCCCACAAACGGCAGTCGCACGTTGTCCCAGACGGCGAGCGACTCGATGAGCTGAAACTCCTGGAACACCAAGCCAACCGTCGTGTATCGGTACAGCGCTCGATCCGCGGGCGACAGCGCGGACCAGTCCCGGCCGCCCACGGTCAGCCGACCCGCCGTGGGCCGGTCCAGCGCCCCCAGCAGGTAAAGCAGGGTCGACTTCCCCGAGCCCGACGGACCCGTCACGGCCCATTGGCTGCCCGCTGCTGTGTCACAGGTCAGGCCTTTCAAGGCGCTAACCCCCCGCTGGCCCTCACCAAACGTCCGCGACAGCTTATCCGCTCGAATCACCGGGCTCGGTGCCAACACTACGTCCCCGGTGGTCGTGGCCAAGCGCCCACCCCCTCTCCCACGCCTCTGAAAGCCCTTCGCCACCCCGCCACGCACCCAATGGCCTCATGGTGGCGCAGAGACTCCCGGAACGGCAAGCACGCCCGGGGGGCTCGGGGTCTCCCGTCCCGGCATCCTGGCCTTAGGTGGCGGGCGGGGCGGCCAGCAGCGTGCGGGCGCGAGGCACCATGGCCACCAGGCGTCCCGCCATGAGCGCGACCAGATAAAGCGGCACGCTGGCTTCCACAAGGCGCACGTTGGTGACATGAAGTACCGCATCCAGCGCGAAGTGCAGTCCCAGCGTCACGACGTAAATCAGCACCGTGCCCCAGCCGCCGGTGCTGAGCACCTGTCCCCCGGGTCCCCGCTCCATGGCGACGGCCCGCCCGCGCACGTAGCCGGCCGCCAGGGCAAACGCGCCCGTGCCGACCGTGACCCACACCTCACTCGCGGTGAGCCGCATCGGCGGCCACGCCACGACCGTCAGCACGGCCAGGACGATGGGGGTCACCACCACCCGGTCGATGCGAAACACCCGGCTGCGAAACTGGCGCGACAGAGCCCACACGACCACCAGAATCATCACAACGGCTTCGGTGGCCCCCGCGCCCGCGGCGCCCGACCCGATCGGCACGTTCGGCCTCCTCCTGCACGCGGCGCGTGGTCGCCGTCAGCGCCGCCGTCTCCGGGACATCGAGCGATCAATGATCAACCAAACGCCTTCGTGGTCCTTGTGCCGCGGCACACTTTTGACAACCCGTTCCCGAAATCATGGTACTAAGCTTCATGCCCACTGGACATCATAGCTGATGACGAACGTATGTGTACTCACTCAACCGCGGCAACCCCAGCGCCGCGCCGACTCCGCGGCCCCAGACCGTCGCATCTCAGGAAAGGCTCCAGCGCGGACACGCTGGTGGCGGGCGGGTATCCGTCATTCGGCCGCGCCGCCGCGCCCAGGTGCACACGGTGAACATCCCCAGGGGGCACCCGCGGAGCTGCCGCGATCGGGTGCGTTGGCGCCTTGGGTCCTTCGCCGCCGCGCCGGCCCCACCCGGATGGCCCGCGGCGCCTCACCCACACGTCCTCCGCGGCGCCCCGCGCCATTTCTGTCAATCCGCTCCATGCTCCTGGCCCGATGGCCCTGGCTGCACGGCTAGTGCCACCTGATCATCGGCCACGGCGATGCCGCCCAGCGGCACCACGCCCGCCCGGTCCCGTGCGCCGCGCAACAGCCGCCCCACCACCGCCGTCCGTTCCGCGGGGGTGGGTGCGGCAGCGGTCAGCTGCTTCCAGCCGGCGGCAGACAGTGTCAGCGGGCAGTACACCAGCGCCAGCGCGGCGTGCACCACCACGCCGCGGGGCGTCCGCTCCACCCGCCACACGTCCACCGCATCCCACCAGGGCGGGGTCATGGGGTGGCCATCGGGTGATCATCGGGTGATGCGCGCACCGCCGCGTGATACGCGGACTCCATGGCCGTGAGCGCCGCGTCCCAGGTGTACCGCGCCTCCACGAGCTGCCGCCCGCGGGCCCCCATGGCCCGGCCGCCGGAGGGGTCGGCCAGCACCCGCGCAATAGCGGCCGCCAATCCGACCGGGTCCTCTGGGTCCACCAGCCACCCGGTCACGCCCTCCTCCAGCACCTCGGGCAGTCCCCCCACGCGCGTGGCAATCACCGGCAGGCCCACGGCCTGGGCTTCGAGGGTGGCCACGCCAAACGACTCCCGCCGCGACGGGTACACCGCTACCCGAGCGGCCTGCAGCCGCGTCACCACCGTGTCGGGCGCCACCCGGCCCAGCAGCTGCACCCGGCCCGTGAGGCCGGCCGCGGCAATTTGAGCCGTGAGGGCCGCGCGCTCACCGCCCTCCCCCAGGATTTCCGCCCGCCACGACGGGTCAGCGACCCGGGTGAGCGCGTCGACCAAGACATCGATGCCGTAGTCCCGCTCCAAGTGCTTGTTGCACACGATGAGCGGGGGGCCGGTCGGCACCGCAGCCGGGGGACAAAACCTATCCGGGTCGATGCCAAACGGCACCACCACCGCCGTACGCCCGGGGGGGAGGTACGGACCGGTCACCCGGGCCAGGTGATGGCTGGTGGCGGTGACCACGGTGGCGCGACCCAGCGCCAGCCGCAGCAAACGGCGGTTGACGGCGCTCCGGCGAGGAAACACCTCCACGTCGGCGCCCCACACCGAGGCCACCAGCGGCCGCGCGTGCGCCAGCGCCGCCAGGAGGCCATAGTGCGACACGTAGTGGGCGTGCACCAGCTCCGGACGAAAGCGCCGGATGGCCGCCTGGAGCTGCCGCACCAGCGTCCAGAGGTTCCAGCGGCCGCGCGTGAGGGGGCTCAGCGGAAACTGCCCCACCGCGAGCGCGCTCGCCGTGTCCGTCGCGAGCGCCACCTCGTGGCCGCGGGCGACCAGGCCACCGACCCACCGTTCGGTATGAACGCTGGTCCCATTGGCCACCAGCAGGATGCGCATCAGGTGGGGGTCGGGGCCGGCGGCGTCATTACCTCGCGCAGACGGCGGCGCCCGTCCCGCCGGAGCCGCTCCACCTCAATGATGCGCGCCACCCGGTCCACGCAGGCGGGCAGCTCGTCGTTCACGACGACGTAGTCGTACTCCCCGGCATGGCGCAGCTGCACCGTCGCGTTGGAGATGCGGTTCGGCAGGTTCTGCACTTGGGATCGGGCCACGATGCGGCGTTCCAGCTCGTCCAGACTAGGGGGCAGCAAGAAGATCGACACGACGTCGGCATGCCGGCTCCGGTACTTGCGATGGCCCTTGTAGTCCAGTTCGACCAGGGCATCGTGCCCGGGCACAAACAGATGGACCGGCGACCCATAGTAGTGGTCCCGGTAAACCTGTTCGTATTCATAGAGCTCCCCCTGATGCACCATGTCCAGGAACGCCGGCACGGGCACGAAGTGGTAGTCGAACCCGTCCCGCTCCGCATCGCGGGGTGGGCGGGTCGTGAACGTCACCACTTTGCTGAGCCGCTCCACGCGGTCCAGCAGCCGGCGCATGACCGAGCCCTTGCCCACGCCCGACGGGCCGGTCAGAATAAACAGAATTGGTTCCACCCTGGGATCACCCTCGTCTCCGTCCGCGCGGCTCGTCCGCCGGTCAGAAAATCCGCCTTCTCGCTCTCCATCGTAACCTCTCAGGCCCGGCGGGGACAACGTACCGACCGGCTCCGGGCCTGGCTGGGAGATTGTGCTTGACGGACGAACAACCGCTGTGGGACGATTCTGTTAGTTACCCGGTTCTCGTACCATTACTTCGTTCCGCATGGCGCCATGCTGATCCCCGGGTCCCCAACGTTCATAGGCCGGCGAAGCTGGCAGAGGAGGGATGACGGTGGACGACAAGTCCTCCCGCCCGCGTTCCAAGCAGTGGTACTGGCTGTTTCTGCTTCCCTTTATTGGGACGCTGTGGCCCCCGTTCTACGCCCACGAGTACCCCATCGTCGCGGGCTTTCCGTTTTTGTACTGGTACCTCCTGGTGTGGGTCGTCCTCGTGGGGATCATCTCGGCCATTGTCTTCGCGATTACCGGCTAGCTAGCCGGGCAAGGAGCGCTGCCACATGAACTGGTCTGCCTTCATCGTGTTTGTCATTCTGTTCGCGCTGGTCACGGTCGTGGGGTTCTGGGCGGCCCGGTGGCGCAAGGGCGACTTGACGCTGCTGGAAGAGTGGGGCCTGGCCGGCCGCCGCTTCGGGTCCTTTATCACGTGGTTCCTGATTGGCGGCGACCTTTACACCGCCTATACGTTCATCGCGGTGCCGGGCTTGGTTTACGGCGCCGGCGTGACCGGCTTCTTCGCGGTCCCGTACACGATTGTCGTGTTCCCGATCCTGTTCGTCGTGATGCCGCGCCTGTGGTCGGTGTGCCAGGCCAACGGCTACGTGACGCCCGCCGACTTCGTGCGCGGCCGCTTTGACAGCCGGGGCTTAAGCCTGGCCATTGCCATCACCGGCATTTTGGCCACGCTTCCGTACATTGCGCTGCAGCTGCTGGGCATCCAGGTGGTCCTGGAAGCCATGGGGGTGACCGGCGCCGGGATCATGCACGACCTGCCGCTGATTATCGCGTTCGGCATCCTCGCGGCCTACACGTACACCTCGGGGCTGCGCGCCCCCGCCACGACCGCCGTGATCAAGGACACGCTGATTTACATCACCGTGATTGTGGCGCTGATTGTCATCCCGGCCAGGCTGGGCGGGTTCGGCCATATCTTCGCCGTGGCCAACACGCATCTGTTGGCGGCACCCAAGCCGGCGTCGATCTTTCTTGGTCCCAAGGGCTACTGGGCGTTTGCCACCCTGGCGCTGGGCTCGGCCTTCGCGCTCTTGATGTACCCGCACGCCATCACCGGCGTGCTGGCATCCAAGGGGCAGAAAGCTATCAAGCGCAACGCGGTGTTCCTACCCCTGTATTCCATCCTGCTGCTGTTCATCGCCATGTTCGGGTACTTCGCGTTGGCCGCTGGCATTCACACCAAAGTGTCCTCGCTGGTGGTGCCGCTGCTGCTGTTGAAGGAGTTCCCCTCGTGGTTCGCCGGCTTCGCGTTTGCCGCCATCGCCATCGGGGCGCTGGTGCCCGCGTCCATCATGTCGATCGCCGCGTCCAACCTGTGGACGCGCAACATCTACAAGGAGTACGTCAAGCCCACCGCCACCACCGCGGACGAGTCCCGCGTGGCCAAGCTGGTGTCGCTGGTCGTGAAGCTCGGCGCCGTAGTATTCATCCTGGCACTGCCGCTCACGTACGCCATCAACCTGCAGCTGCTGGGCGGGATCTGGATTCTGCAAACTCTGCCGGCCGTGATGCTGGGGCTGTACACGCGCTGGTTCCACCGCTCCGCGCTCTTAATCGGCTGGCTGGTGGGCATGGTCATTGGCACGGTGATGGCCGCCTCACAGGGGTTCGTGTCCATCTTCCCGCTGCAGCTGGGGGGTTTGGTGCTGCCGGTGTACGCCGCCGTCTGGGCGACGCTCGCGAACCTGCTCGTCAGCGTCGTGCTCACGTGGATTTTCAACGCGGCCAAGATGGCTCGCGGGGTCGATGCCACCACACCCGCCCAGTACCAGGACGCACGCGCGGGCGGCATCGGCGCGTAGCGCCCCCGCTCCCACGCCCGCGCCCGCCCCACGGCGGGTGCGGGCGTTTTGCGGAGTCCGCCGGTTGGGCACCCTGTCACCGGAGGGGATGCGATGGGTGAGGCACTCGTGGCCCTGGATCGGGATTTGTCGCGCTTGGGCGCCGCCCTCAAGGCGGCCGGTTTTCGGGTGGTGGACGCGGACGACGCCGACGTCGGGGCCGCCGATGTGGTGGTACTGGACGGCCTCGACGACCACGTCATGGGGATCGCCACGACGAAGGTTGCCGCCCCGATTGTGGATGCCGCCGGGCGGACGGCCGACCAGGTGGTGGCGGCCGTGCGCCAGCACCTCCAGAAGGATTAGGACCAGCCGGCGCGCGGCCTACCACCCGGCTGCCCCCCTCGGCTCCACCAAGCGTTATGCTGGACGCATGACCGTCGGGTGGGAGGGTGATCAGGTGTCGGACCGTCTCGATGCTGGCTCGAAGCTCAGGCCCCGGCTGGTGCCGCTGGACGACGCGCTGCAGAACCTCGTGGACCGGTTTTGGCGGGACGCGGGTAAGGTCGACGGGGCAGACACCCTGCCCGCGCCACACCTGGAGGCTTTGGGGCGCTTGGGCCTGTACGGGGCCCTGGCGCCCCGGTCCCAGGGCGGCCTCGGCCTCACACCCCACGATTTGACGACGGTGGTGGAACGCCTGGCATCGGGCGCGCTGGGGTCCACGTTCGTGTGGATCCAGCATTTTCGCCTCTTGCGAAGCCTACTGGATCCGGCTGCGCCCGCCGCCCTCCGGGCTTGGCTGCCCGATGTGGTCTCCGGCACCCTCAAGGGCGGCATCGCGCTGGTGGGCTTGATGCCGGGCCCGCCGCGTCTCAAGGCCACGCGCATCGGGGGCGGGTGGCGCCTCG
>JAJYPH010000287.1 GCA_021795575.1 Bacillota bacterium | reverse complement strand
CGCTGGCCGGCGGCTGCCGCATTATGGCGGCTTATCCGATTACGCCCGCCTCCGACGTCATGGAGGCGCTCATCAAGTGGATGCCGCTCGTGGGCGGCGTGGTGGTGCAGTCCGAAGATGAGATTGCGGCCATCAATCTGGCGATTGGGGCGGGGTTCACCGGCGCGCGCGCCATGACCGCCACCTCGGGCCCCGGCTTTTCGCTGATGCAGGAGGCGCTGGGGCTCGCGTCGATGACCGAGACGCCGGTGGTGGTGGCCGATATCCAGCGCAGCGGCCCGTCGACGGGCATGCCCACCAAACAAGAACAGTCGGACCTGATGCAGATGTTGAATGGCAGCCACGGCGAGTCGCCGCGCATTGTGCTGACGCCCAGTTCGATTCCGGAAGCGTTTGCCGACGGCATGGACGCCTTTAACCTGGCCGAGCAGTACCAGTGCCCCGTGCTCATTGCGTCGGACCTGTCGCTGGGGCTCTGGACGCAGAGCGTCGAGCGGTCGGTCCTGGACCGCACCCGCGTCCCGATCGTGCGAGGGCCGATGGTCACTGAGCGCGATCTCGAGGACGTGCCGGCCGGCCAGTTCAAGCGCTACGCGCTGACGGAGTCGGGCGTGTCGCCACGCTCGGTGCCCGGCATGAAGCACGGGCAGTTCCTGGCCACGGGCGCGGAGCATGCGGAATCCGGCAAGGTGAGCGAGGACCCCGCCAACCGCACGCAGATGATGCAGAAGCGCTTTCGCAAGCTGGACGGATTCACGCGGGAGGCGGTGCGGCGCGAGGGTCCCCGCGAGGCCGACATCACCCTCTTGGCCGTTGGCTCCACGGTGGGCATCCTGCGGGAAGCCCAGGGGCTTCTGGAAGCCGCCGGCCATCGGGTGGGGCTGGTGTGGCTGCGGGTACTGGCTCCGTTTCCGACCGGTGCCGTCATCGAGGCGCTGGCGGGCTCGCGACGCGTGCTGGTCGTGGAGCAGAACGCCACGGGCCAAGTGCTGAACCTCATGCGGACCCACGGGGTGGGCCATGAGCCCCGCTTCCACAGCTTTCTTAAATACGACGGCGTGCCGTTCACCCCGGGTGAAGTGGTGCAGCAAGCCACGGCCGTCCTAGATTTGGCGGAGGTGTTGTAAATGGCCACGCTGGCAGATTTCAAAACCAGTGAGAAGTCCTGGTGGTGTCCCGGGTGCGGCGACTTCGGCGTACTGGCCGCCCTGCAGAAGTCCCTGGTGGCGCTGGACCTCGACCCCGAGAAGCTGGCCATCGTGGCGGGCATCGGGTGCTCCGGCAAGATTGGGAATTACGTCAACGGCTACAACCTGCACGTCGTGCACGGACGCGTCCTGCCGTCGGCCATGGGCGTCAAGCTCGCGAATCGCGACCTGACGGTCATCTGCGCCGGCGGCGACGGCGATGCCTACGCCATTGGCATGGGACACTTCATGCACGCGTTGCGCCGCAACGTAAACATGACGTACCTGGTGATGGACAACCACATCTACGGCCTCACGAAGGGCCAGTACTCCCCGACGTCGGACAGCGGCTTTAAGACCAAAACCACGCCGGCCGGCAACATCGAGGCGCCGGTGCATCCGCTCACCACCGCCGTGGCGGGGGGCGCCACATTTGTGGCGCAGGGCTTCTCCAGCTGGCAGCCGCAGCTGGCTGAGCTCATCCAGGCCGGGGTCCGGCACCCGGGCTTTGCGCTCATCAACATCATTTCCCCGTGCGTGACCTACAACAAGGTCAACACGTACGACTGGTACAAGCAGAATCTGACCAACCTGGCCCACGACGACGGGTACGACCCGACCGACCGGGTGGCCGCGCTGACGAAGCTCAACGCCACCGACGAACTGGTCACGGGTCTGATTTACCAGGATCCCACGTCGGTGCCGTACGAAGACCGGGTGGCCCACCTGGCCAAAGAGCCGCTGGCCCAGCAGGATGCTCCGGTCGACCAAGCCGTGTGGGACAAAATCCTCACCCAGCTCGGCTAAGGCGCCCCGCTTGACGTCCGCGCCCCCACCCCGGTGAGGGCGCGGCGTTGGCGTAGCGGGGCGATCTGGCAACCTCCGCCCTGGTCGCATGGGGACACCCGGCGTGCCGTCAGCGGCCCAGGCCCGTGGACACCGGGACGCGAGAGCGGACCAAGGGGCCGCGATTCCGGCCGGCTCCCCTCGCGTGGGCCGTGGGCGTACGCGCTTGCGGACAGCACGGCCTCCGCCATCCGCGACGGCGACCCGTGCCTGCCGCCTTCCGGCGCTCGCGGCGAACCGAACGCCGTCATGGTGCGTCTCCCTCATGACGCGGTACGGCCGAAGTGCAGGGAGGGTGCCGATGGAGGTTGCAGCAGAAGCCGTCGGACAGCGCTATGGACGGCGAGTAGTGTTGGATGGCGTGACGGCTCAGTTCCACCCCGGCGTCACGGGAATCCTGGGACCCAATGGCGCGGGCAAGTCGACCCTCATCAAGGTGCTCGCGACCGTCATGGGGGCGACCCGCGGCACCGTCCATTATGACACCTGGCAGGTGCCCGGCGATGGGGCCCCGGTGAGGCGGCGGCTGGGCTACGTCCCCCAGCTGTATGCGCTGTATGACCGCATGACCGGCCAGGAATTTTTGTCCTACGCGGCCGCGATGAAGGGTCTGCCGGTCCCAACGGTCGCGGACGACGTGAGCCAGGCTCTAGAGGCGGTGGGTCTCGCGTCGGCCACGCGCGCCCGCATTCGGACGTATTCGGGCGGCATGCGCCAGCGCCTGGTAGTGGCGCAGGCGCTGCTGGGCCACCCGGCGCTGCTCATCTTGGACGAACCATCCGCCGGCCTGGACCCCGAGGAGCGCGGCCGCCTGAAGAACGTCCTGGCCACGCTGGGCGCCCGGAGCACCATCCTGCTCTCCACCCACATTGTGTCGGACCTCGAAGATGTGGCCACCCAGGTCCTGGTCATGGACCACGGCCGCATTCTGGCCGCCGGGCCCCTGGCCTCCCTGGAACGGCGCGCGGCGGGCCGCGTCCAGGAACTCACGCTGCCCTTGGATGAGTGGGCGGCGCAGCAGAGCGCCTGGGCCGAGCGGCCCGCGCCGGAGCGGCCGGTCGTGGCGGCCGTGCGGCAGCACGGCAGCGCAGCAATGCGGAGCGCGTAAGCGAGCTTGAGGCGCGGATTGCGGCGGCCGCGGGCGAA
>JAJYPH010000286.1 GCA_021795575.1 Bacillota bacterium | reverse complement strand
TCACCAGCCACCAGCCGCTTCTCGGGTTTTGTCCCGGACCCAGCGCCATGTGGTGGGTCATGGCCAACCGCGCGTCCTTCCACGTGGCCACGGCTTCCCCGTAGTGCGCCCACGCCAGGTTGTGGCCGTGGGCCGCCTGCATCACGCGGTAGGCGGCCTGCACCAGCGGAGCGAGCGGCGGCGGCGGCGCACCGGTGGCGCGGGCGAGCGCATACTGGGCCGACAGCAAATCCTTGCGGTCCAACAGCCTGGTGATTCCCCGATCATGGCCGATGCTCGCCTGCAGGTACTGGACCTCCTGCCGCGCGGAGACGGCCCGGGCGTGGGCACTAAAGAAGGGTCCCAGCGGCTGGGCCTTCACCACCGTCACCGCCACCGTGAGCCCCAGCAGCACCCCCACACCCAGCGCCAGCCTCCGCCGCCGGCGAAACTTCACCCACTCGTTTTGGAGGGCACCCCACCAAACCCCCATCCGACTGACCTCCCCGCTCGGGACCGCTACACTTCCACCCGCCGCTGATGCCAGGCCACCACCAGCCACGCCCCCACCAGCCACGCGAGGGTGATGCCCAGCGCCTCGACCGCGCGGAAGGTGGGTGCGTTCAAACCCAAGAGCTGACCCTGGAGCCAGCGCCCAAACTCCAGGTAGGCGCCGGGCGCCCACGCGATCCACGGCGGGAGGTTGCCGGTCAGAATCAGGAGGGGGGCGGCGGCAAACGCCGCGGCAAGAATGGTCGCCACGGTGCCCTGGTGAATCCAATATCCCAGCGCGGCGGCCACCGACACCACGGCCGCCATCGGGAGGAAGCTCCCCACGACCGACAGGACGTCCAGTTGCTGCAGACTCGTGGCCGTGACGTCGCGGGCGTGCAGAATCACGGGCTGCAGCAAGGTTCCCGACGGGTAGTGCACCGGGACCGTCGTGTAGGTGATTTCGTTTACCACCCACGTGGCATGGGGCCCGAAGGCCAGCGTGCCCGACACGAACAGCAGGATGCCCGCCCCACCCAAGACCCCTACGGCCACCGCCAGCGCCAGCGCCAGCTTCGCCAGCAGGAGCGGCAGACGCGGGGGCGGATCCAGCCACAGTCGATTCCAGGTGTTGGTGGACGCCTCCATCCCCAGCATGTCGGCCGTGAGCAGCACGACCAACAGGACGAACAGCACCAACAGCGTCCCCGTGAACACCTGGTTCACCAGCCACCATCCGCTTTTCGGCATGCTGCTGGGCTGCAGTTCCATGTGGTGGGCACGCGCGTACAGCGCGTCCTTATACGCGGTCACGGCCATGTCGTACTCGCTGGCCCCACGCGACCCCTGGGCGTTGGCCGCCACCCACTGCCGCGTGGCGCGCACGATGGGGGGCAGCGGCGGCAAGGGTTTCCCCGTCACGGCCGCCAGGTCGTAGCGCGTCTGCAGCAGGATCACCTGGTCGTACACCCGCTGCGCCCCGTGGTCATGCTTGATACTGGTTTGAAGCTGCGGAATCTGGGCCCGGTCGCTTTTGGCGAAGTACGCGGCACTGCCGTTCTGGACGTTGCCCACCTGGGACAGCGTCGCGAGCCCGGTCAGGATCACCAGGCCCACCACGCCCAGCCACACACGCCGCCGCCGCCGAAACTTCAGCCATTCGTTCTGCACCAAACCCCACCACACTGCCATCGTGCGCCCTCCCTGCGAGCCGTTTTCTTCGTGGCCCGGGTTCCGCGGGCCGTCCTCACGTGAGGGGTGTCAGGAGGCTGCCCATCACCGCCTGGTAGCGGTCCTCCATCCACTCCGCCGACCGGCCCGTCACGTGCTCATCCGCCACCACCGTGCCGTCCTTCAGGAACAGCACGCGGGTCACCATCTTCACCAGGTCCCCCAGCACGTGGCTCGATACACAGATGGCCGTGCCGCGCTGAGTCAGGTTGGCGATGGTCTCGCGCAGCCAGCGCACCGCGTCCGGGTCCAGGCCATTGGTGGCCTCGTCCAGCAGTAGCAGAGGGGGATCCGGCAACAGGGCCGTGGCGAGCGCTACCCGCTGGCGCTGGCCCTGGGACAATTTCTGGGTAGGTACGGTCCAAAAGGCGCCCAGTCCCAGCGCTGACCGCAAGACCTCAATCCGCGCCGCATCCACACCTGGGTTCACGCGCCGCTTCATGTCCAGGTGGTCGCGCGCCGACAGATAGGGATACAGCGGCGCCAGCTCCCCCACCACGCCGATGGAACGGCGTCGAGCCCGCGCGGCCACCTGATCCGCACGGCCCTGCCAGCGCACTTCTCCCTGGTCCGGCTGCCACAACCCGACCGCCACCTTGAACAGCGTCGTCTTGCCCACCCCGTTGGGACCCACCAGCCCCACGGCCTCGCCGGGCCGTATCGCCAGCGACACCTCGCGCAGGATGGGGTGTCGTTTGGCCTTGTCCACCCGGTCAAGCTCCAAGCCCACCGGTACATCCGTGCTTCCCGGTTTCATCACGCCCACTCCCCCCCAAAGCTTGTAGCAGCCTGCTGTCAGACGCATGACGCACGACCAACCCCGACGGTTTCACCCGGGTCCCACGCGACCCCCGCCTGACCGCGGACGGCGTCTGGTCCTGGCGCGGCCTCGGACGCAAGTGACTAAAAATGGCTCGCTGTGGCACTGGCCGCATTTTGTGGGGAATCAGGCGGATGAGGGCCACCATGCCCTCTGGCTGCCAGCCAGTCCTCCGCGAACGCTTTGGGGCCCCTCGCCAGGGCGCGGGCGTCCCCGTACTGTCAGTACGCACCCGGCCCGCCCCAGGGACACCGCTCCCGGGTTCGGAGCCGGGTCAGTGGACACGCGGAAGGGGGTAGCGGCGCCGAGTCACCTCCAGGAGTCGCGCCGCAAACACGGGATGAACTATTTTGCCAGCCTTCTTTTCACAGCGGGCCTTCTCGGAACGGTCCCCTCGGGTTTCCAACCCGCGTCGGCACCGGTCGTCGCCACCACGGTCAGCGCGGCGTCATGGACCGCGCCCCGTGTGGCGACCGTCAGCCAGGCATATCGGGTGATGATGGACCGCCAGCCGGTGGTTGCCCCGGCCCCGGTCCCGCCGGCCGCGAGCCAGCCGGCCGCCGCCAGCGGCAGCGGCCCCGCGGCCGGACAACCTTCGGCCCGCGGGGCCTCGGGTGCTGCGACCCTGATCCAGCTGATCAACCAAGCGCGGACCCAGCACGG
>JAJYPH010000089.1 GCA_021795575.1 Bacillota bacterium | reverse complement strand
GCCCCCACGACCCGGCGGGTCACCCGGCCCAGCGTGGCCGCTTCGTCATCGGTCAGTTCGTCGAGAAACTCCACATGGCGTCGGGGCTTCAACACCAGCCAGCCCAATATGGGACCCGGATCCACCCGGTGGTCCACCTGCCACCACCTGTCCTGGTAGATGACCCCGCCGGGCGGCGCGGTGTGCCCTACGTTGACGGAACAGGCCAGACAAGGTTTTGGGTCCATATGGATAGCCACCCTTCTCCGGTTCAGACCCTACCGCTCCAGCAACTCCACCACGCGAAAAGCCAAGTCCACCGACTGCCGACCGTTGAGGCGGGGATCGCAGGTGGTAGTGTACCGTAGTCCCAGATGCGCGTCAGTAATCTCATCGGTGCCGCCGAGGCATTCCGTCACGTCGTCGCCGGTGAGTTCCAGATGGATTCCCCCGGGCCACACGTTCTCCTGCCGACACGCTTGGAAGAAGCCCCCTACCTCGGTGACCACGTCTTCGAAACGACGCGTCTTGTGCCCGTCCGCATTAACAAACGTGTTGCCATGCATCGGGTCCGATGCCCACACCACCGGATGCCCGGAGTCCCGGACCGCCGCCAGCAGCGGCGGCAGTCGCTCGGCCACCTGGGAGGCGCCCATCCGCGCAATGAGGGTCAGGCGGCCGGGCACCCGCTCCGGGTCCAGCTGGTCGCAGATGGCCCGCACCTCGTCCGCGGTGGCCGACGGCCCCAGCTTAACGCCCAGGGGGTTCTGGATGCCTGAGAGAAACGCCAGGTGTGCCCCGTCCAGCTGTCGCGTGCGCTCTCCCACCCACAGCAGGTGCGCCGAGGTGGCGAACCATTCCCCGGTGAGAGGGTCCCGGCGGGTGAGCGCCTCCTCGTATCCCAGCAGCAGCGCCTCATGCGAGGTCCAAAACTCGGTCTCCCGGAGTGCCTGCACATCCCGCACCCCGCACGCCTCCATGAAGCGGATCGCGCGGTCGATGTCCGACGCCATCTGCTCGTAGCGCTGTCCGCCAGGGGTGGACGCGACGAATTCCTGGTTCCAGCGGTGCACCTCATGCAGGTCGGCGTAGCCGCCCCGCGTGAACGCGCGCAGCAGGTTCAGCGTGACCGCCGACTGGTTGTAGGCGGCGATCAGGCGGGTGGGATCCGGAACCCGGGCTTCGGGGGTGGGGTCGTCGTCATGCACGATGTGTCCACGAAATGACGGCAGCGTGATGCCCCCGACAACCTCGGTGTCCTCTGAGCGTGGCTTCGCAAACTGCCCGGCGATCCGGCCGACTTTGACCACCGGAACGCCAGTGCCGTACGTGAGGATCGCGGACATTTGGAGAATCACTTTCAGACGGTCCCCGATGTTGGCGGCAGAAAATTCCTTGAATGACTCCGCGCAGTCGCCGGCCTGCAGCAGGAACGCCTGGCCCTGCGCCACACGGGCCAAGCCCTCCTGGAGCGAGCGCGCCTCGCCTAAAAACACCAGCGGCGGTTTATCCGCCAGTTGCCGCAGCACAGAGGCCAGCAGGTCCTCGTCCGGCCACGCGGGCTGTTGGGCGGCAGGATGGTCTCGCCATAGGCTGGGGGTCCAAGTGTTCATGGTGCTCGCCTCATGGCCCCATGGTATCACGCGGGCGCACGCCGGCTGGCCGACCTACCGGTATAATGACGGCAGCGGCGATGCGGGGAGGAACTCGCATGGGGCGTGTGCTCCTGGTCCCCGGCGGCCTGGGGTCCCATATGGGTGCGGCGGCGGTGCGCGACGCTGCGGCCCGCGGCCTGCTGCGCTCCGGTTGGGATGTGCTGGGCGCCCCCCTGACGCTGGGCGAGCCCGGCACCGTGGAAGCCTGGGTGCGCCAGGTGGGCGGCCGGGTGCACTCGGTGGCCGCTCGGGGCGGCGAACCCATCCGGTATGGCGCCCTGGCGGATGGCACGGTCATCTTGGATCGGACGGCCATCCGCGAACATGGCACTCAGAGCCTTGCGGTGGTGCTGCGGCGCGTGTGGGACAAAAAGCCGCGCCGCGTACTGCTGGCCTTGGGCGGTGTGCGCCAGACGGACTTTGGCCGCGGGCTGTACGAGGGGCTGGGGGTGGAGCCGGCCAACGGGCGGGCGCGCTGGCCGTTGCCGTCCCCGGTGACCCATCTGGTGGTGGAACCCAGCACGGTGCCGGTGGCGGGGCTCCGGGCCCGGGAATGGGTGACGCGGCTGGAGGAGTGGCGCGGCCGGGCGGTGGGCCACTACAGTGGGGAGCTGGGGCCCGCGCTGGCGGCGCTGGGTGTGGATGCGCGACCCGCGGCCGCCTATCTGGTCCACTATTTAAAGTTGTCGACGGCGACCGAAACGGCCGATTGGATTTTGACCGTGGTGCCCACCGTGGGTCCGACCGTGTATGGGGGCATCGGTGCGTGGGCGGCGGAGACGGCCCGCAGGAGCCGCCGGCCCACGTGGATGCTGGTGGGACAACTGCTGCGCGGATATCAGGAGTTGCATCGGACCGGTCCGGTCGGGCTGTACCCGCTGTTGGATCAGATTCAAACGCAACGTCAGTTGGAACGTCGGGCGGTGACCCTGGTGGAGCAGGCGGCGTATCGGCTGGGGGTGGGGATGCAGGCCACCCTGGCGCCGGTCCCCAGGGGTCGGCACCGCGAGAGGAGCAGAGAGCACGATGGCCACGAACCCGAGTCCCTACGAGACGGTGGCATGGATGGTGAACCCGGACACCCGGGTGGGGGTCCTGACGTTAAATAGACCCGAGGCCCTCAATGCCTTCACCAACCAGATGCTGGGCGAGGTGGCCGATGCCCTAAAGCGGGCGGAGCGCGACTCCACCGTGGGTGCTTTGGTGGTAACCGGGGCGGGCCGCGGCTTTTCCGCCGGCCAGGACTTGAAGGAGCACGTGGCCAACGAGGGCGCATCCACGATTGGGGATCATCTGCGCACCCGCTACCATCCCATCATCGAGCGGCTGTACGGCATGGCCAAGCCCACGCTGGCGGCCGTGAACGGGGTGGCGGCCGGCGCGGGCATGAGCCTCGCACTCGCGTGCGACTTCCGCGTGGCGGGCCACCGGACCCGGTTTGTGCAGGCGTTTGTGGGGGTGGGCCTCGTGCCCGACTCTGGCTCCACCCACCTCCTGCCGCTGTTGGTGGGCCCGGCACGCGCTTTGGAGATGGCGCTGACCGGGGCACCGGTCGACGCCGAGACCGCGCTCGGCTGGGGTTTGGTGAATCGGCTGGTCGCGGACGATGCGGTGGTGGGGGCGGCGACCGCCTGGGCGGGGGAGCTTGCGGCCGCTCCGCCGAAAGCCGTTGAGCTTATCAAACGGGGGATGCGGCGCGGCAGCTTACGGCTGCTGCAGGACGCGCTCGAATATGAGTCGTGGCTCCAGGCGACGGCCGCCGCCACCCAGGACCATCAGGAGGGGCTCACGGCCTTTCTGGAGAAGCGGCCCGCGCGCTTTACGGGCCGCTAGCGTGACCAAGCCAGACGTCGCCGTGGTGGTGGGGGCCGGCACCATGGGGCGCGGCATTGCCCAGGTGCTGGTCGAAGCGGGAGTGAGGGTCCATCTGGTGGATCCCGTGGGCGAGGCCGCCGTGAACGGCCGTGACGCCGTGCGGGCCGCTTGGGCGCGGGCGGTGGACCGCGGTCGCCTGGATGCCGCGCGCGCGGCCCAGCACGAGGCCGCGTTGTCGGCGGCGCGCGGGTACGACGCCGTGCCCTCCCCGCCGGCCTGGGTGATTGAGGCGGCTTCGGAAAACCTGGACCTGAAGCGGCGCCTGCTGGCAGAGCTGGACCAGCGCTGGGAGGGCGACACGCGGCTCGCCACCAACACGTCGTCGCTCACGATCGCGTCGCTGCAGGGGAGACTGCCGCACCCCGAGCGCCTGGGTGGGCTGCACTTCTTCAATCCCGTGCCCCGCATGGCGCTGGTGGAGGTCATCAGCTCCCCGGCGACGGGCGAGGACTGGACCCGCAGCGCCTTCGATCTCGCGGCGCGCTTGGGCAAGACCGCGGTGGCGGCGCCGGACCGGCCGGGGTTTTTGGTCAACCGCCTGATGCGCCCGTTTTACGCCGAGGCGCTGCGACTGGTGGAGGAAGAGGTGGCTCGCCCCGAGGCGGTGGATCGGGTGATGGAAGGGGCGGGCTTCCCCATGGGGCCGTTTCGGCTCATGGACCTGGTGGGGATCGACGTCAACCTGGCCGTGACGGACGCGGTCTATGCCCAAACGTTTGGCGAAGCCCGCTATCGCCCGCACCCACTCCAGGTGATGATGCGGGATCTGGGGTGGCTGGGTCGGAAAAGCGGCCGCGGATTTTATGACTATGGCGCGGCCCCGGCGCCCGCGTCGCACGAGAACCCTCCGGACCCTGTCCAGCCGCTCCCGGGGGGCTTGGTCAAGGGGTCTCCCGCGTTCCAGGCGGCCTGGCGAGCGTTGGGACTCGCGGGCCGCCTGGCGTCGGAGCCACCGGAACCGGGGCTCCTGCGCTTTGTGGTGGACCCGGAGGCCGGCTCCGAGCCGCCGCGGGAGGCGGGGCCCGACACGTTGGTGGTCCTGGACGGCACCCGGCAGCATGTCGGGGCGTTGTCGGCCCGGTGGCGGCGGCCGGTCGTGGGCTTCGATCCCGCGCTGGTGCTGGCCGGTGGCCGCGTCATGACGGTGGCGGGGGGCGGGGAGGACGCCGCCGCGCGGATCTTCGCGCCGATGGCCGTGGTGCCGGTGGAGGATGCCTACGGGCAGGTGTTCAGCCGGGTGGTGGCGGTGCTGGTGGACGAGGCGCTCCGCTTCCGCCCGCGGCTGGATCGCGACCGGGTCAACCAAGCAGTGCACCTGGGCGTCAATCAGCCGCGGGGACCCTTCGAGTGGCTCACCGTGTTGGGAGCGGCGCGGGTGCTGGGGCTGCTCGAGGCGCTCAGCCGGGTGGGCGGCGATCGGTATCTGCCGTCGGAAGACCTGATCCGGGCAGTGGAGCGGCAGGCGGCCACGGACGCGTGACGCTGGACCGAAGGTCGGGGCGGGAGTAGAGCAGCGCGGGACACGCGAGGTCCCGCGCGATACAGCGGAAAGAAGGTCGAGGATGGCTGAGCGCCTGCAGGATGTGTTTGTGGTGGCGGCAGCGCGCACGCCGGTGGGCCGCTATCGGGGGAGCCTGGCGGCGGTGCGACCCGACGACCTGGCGGCGCTGGTGCTAAAAGCCGTGGTGGAGCGGGCCGGCGTGGATCCGGCGGCGGTGGACGATGTGCAGATGGGGGCGGCCAACCAGGCGGGGGAGGACAACCGCAACGTGGCACGCATGGCGCTGTTGTTGGCCGGGTTTCCCGTCACGGTGCCCGGAGCCACGGTGAACCGCCTGTGCGGGTCGTCGCTGGAAGCCGTGAACCATGCGTTTCACGCGATACGGTGTGGGGAGGGGGACATCATCGTGGCCGGGGGGGTCGAAAGCATGACCCGCGCCCCGTGGGTGCTGCCCAAGGCCGACCGCGGGTTTGCCGGGGGCAACCAGACGATGTACGACACCACCATTGGGTGGCGCATGACCAATCCGGCGCTGGCGGCCCAGTACCATCCCTACAGCATGGGGGAGACGGCGGAGAACCTGGCGGAACGATATGCCATTGGCCGCGAGGAGCAGGATGCGTTCAGCCTGGAGTCGCACCGCCGCGCGGTGGCGGCCCAGGACGCGGGCCTCTTTGCGGACGAGCTCGTGCCGGTGCCGGTCGTGGGTCGGTCCGGCTCGAGGCGGGTGGACACCGACGAACATCCCCGGCGCGACACCACGCTCGAACAGCTGGGTCGGTTGAAGCCCGCGTTCCGCGCCGGCGGCACCGTGACTGCAGGCAACAGCTCGGGCATCAACGACGGGGCGGCGGCGCTGGTCCTCATGTCCGAGCGCGCCGTCCGGGAGCACGGCGCGGAGCCGCTGGCCCGTGTGGTGGCCACCGGCGTGGCCGGCGTAGACCCCGCGGTGATGGGCATCGGGCCGGTTCCCGCCACCCGTCAGGCGCTGGGGCGGGCGGGCTGGGAGCTCGCGAGCCTCGACCTGGTTGAGCTGAACGAGGCGTTTGCCGCCCAGAGCCTGTCGGTGCTGCGCGAGCTGCCGTTCGACCGCGCGCGTCTGAATGTCAACGGGGGCGCCATTGCGCTGGGTCATCCACTGGGGGCCAGCGGGGCGCGCATTTTGACCACGCTGCTGTACGCCATGAAGCATCGGGGAGCCCGGCGCGGACTGGCCACGATGTGCATCGGCGTGGGTCAGGGCATCGCGACCTTGGTCGAGCGCGTGTAGTCGGAGGATCCCCGGACCCAAGAACAACCCTGATCCTTAAAGGAGCACGAGGATGAGCGGGCACAAGAATCTCGGCGCGTTGGAGCAGTCGGTGGCGTTCTTGCAGACGTGGCTGCCAGCCCGGTTTGCCAGTATGGATCTGCCGGGGTTCGCGGTGGCGGTGTCGCACCGCGGATCGCTGCTGTTCAACGAGGCGTATGGCTGGGCGGATGTGGAGCGGGAGGTGCCGCTCACACCCGCCCACCAGTTTCGGGTGGCGTCGCATTCGAAGACGTTCACCGCCACGGCGGTGATGCTGCTGGTGGAAGAGGGTCGGCTCCGCCTGGATGACCCGGTGGCGCAGCATGTGGCCTGGCTCCGCGGTCACCGCGATCCGCGGTGGTCGCACGTCACCTTGCGGCAGTTGCTGTCGCACGGGGCCGGGGTGATGCGCGACGGCCTCGACACGGACTACTGGCAGCTGGAGCGGGCCTTTCCCGACGTCGACCGCTTCCAGGCGGAGATGCAGGAGGCGGACCTCGTGCTGGAGAACAACACGCGGCTCAAGTACTCCAACTATGGCTACACGCTTTTGGGGCTGGTGGTCGAGGCCGTGTCCGGGCGGCCGTACAACCAGTTTGTCACCGAACGCATCGTGAAGCCCCTGGGGCTTAAGGACACGGCCCCGGAGTATGCGCCGGGCATGAACCTCGCGACCGGGTACTCCCGGCGCGAGAACCAGCGTCGCCAACCCCTGCCGCATGTCAGCACCCACGCCATGTCCCCCGCGACGGGCTTCTGCTCCACCGCCGCCGACCTCACCCGCTACTTCACGGCGCACATGGTGGGGTCGGGGGAGCTTTTGTCGGATGAGTCCAAGAAAGAGATGCAGCGGACGGCGTGGACGGCCAAGACCCCGGGGACTACGGAGCGCACCGACTACGGGCTCGGGCTGGTGATTCAGCCCACGGGGGACCGGCGCCTGTTTGGCCACTCCGGGGGCTTTCCCGGATTCATCACGCTGTCGGCCGCGGACCCCGAGAGCGGCCTGGTGGTGGTGGCGCTGACCAACGCCGACGGGCCCGCGGCCAGCATTGTGAAAGGCATCTATCAAGCGATCAGCTATTTTCAAGAGCACGGGGCCGACGCGCCGCCCGCCCACGACGGCCGGCGCCTGGAAGGGCACTACGCCAACCTGTGGGGGGAGATGCTGCTGGTCGCGGTCGGCCATCGGATGGTGACCGCCGATCCCGGGTCGTGGGAGCCGTTCACCGCGCCGGAAGCGCTGGAGTTTGTCGACGACGACACGCTCCGCATCGTCGAGACCAGCGGATTTGGCTCCGAGGGGGAGCTGGTGCGGTTTCACGTCCGCGACGGCCACGTGGAGATGGTGCGCCATGCAGGCTCCACGATGTGGCCCATCCAAGCATGGCGGGACCGAACGAGAGCCGCGCGCTGACGCCCGTGAGGTTGGGCGGGTTCCACGGGATCCACCCAACCGGCGGTGGTTCTGGACGGCGGGCCGGGCTCAGGTGCCTCTGGCGGCGCAGCCGTGCCAGATCGCGACCTGGTTGCGGCCCGCCAGCTTGGCGTGATACGTCGCATCGTCGGCGGCTTTAACCAAAGCGGTTGGCAAAACCGCATGGTCGGGATACAGGGCGACGCCGAGACTGATCGTGACGGCGCAGGGCAGAGCCTCGACCGTGCGGCGCATGCGCTCGGCAATGGTCGTGGCCACCGCGAGGTCTGCACCCGGCAGGAGGATCGCAAACTCCTCGCCGCCAATCCGTGCCACCAGGTCGTTCTCGCGTACGCTGCGCGACAGGGCGGCTGCGACGGCCACCAACACGTGGTCACCCTCCAGGTGTCCGTGCTGGTCATTGACGCGCTTAAAGTGGTCCAGGTCCCCGATAATCAGGCTGGACGGCCTCGCTTGGGTCAGCACCGCAGTGAGTCCGGCATGAAACCGCCGCAGGTTGGCCAGTCCGGTCAAGGGGTCCCGCGAGGCCAGTTTGGCCAGCTGACGGTTGGCTCGATGCAGCGTGAGCCATGCCACCGCCAGCGCCCACGCGCCCGCCGCCAGGCCCGCCGCCAGGCACAAGAGTCGGAACGTAAATGTCCGGCGCACCACAATGTCTGGGGCCACGACCTGCGGAAAGAGAATCCCGATGGCCGGACCGGCCAGCGCCACGCCCAGCCACACCCAGGACAGATAAGGGTCGCGCACCGTCGGAGACGGACCCAAGGCGGTGGGCAGGGCGGGCGACAGGTCCTCGGACGAGCGGGCCCGCGGTGCCCGGGCCGGGTCTGTGTGACGCTGGCGATGGACGATGCGCACCCGCCTGCTCCTTCCCGTCCCCTGGGCCGGTTTGGGGTCACTATCGCCGACCCGCTGCCCTCGGTCTCCCACCGGGCGCCGCGCCGGAGGTATTTCGGTTCTCGTCGGCGCAAGGTATTCCCACATGTTCACTTGCCTGATCAGTGTACCCGATCTATGTCGGAAACTGGTACACCGTGCCGCACAATGACGGGCGCTGCTCGTACTGTCCGCGGCGATGACGCCGGATCCTCAGGAACTCCGGTGGTGCAGGGGCCGTCATGACGCGCCCCGAGAGACCCCGGTGCCGACGGGGGATGGAACGGAGCGCGGGGATGCGAGACGCCGGTCAGCGGGTCGTGGCGCCCTACCAGCGACGCGGGCAGCAAGGCGGCGGGACAGCTGGGCTGCTCAGCGTCCGCGTAGCGCTGGGCGCTCCATGCGGCTTGGCCGGCGATGGATGGGCAGAGCCTTTGGCGGTGCGAACGGTTCGTGAATGGCGGGCCCATTCTAAGGGCCGTCTCGTCCCATACCTTTTTTGGGTAAGGAGGGGTCGGCCGTTGCGCCACCGGTGGGAGTCCCTGCTGTTCGGGGTGATTGGGGGTCTGGTGGCAGGCGGCCTGCTGTGGTGGGTGCGCCCGGCTGCGGGTGTGCCGCCGCCGCAGGTTTCGGCCAGCGGCTGGCCCGTGGTGCAGATCGTACACCGATCGGATCCGGCCGTGGTCGCCGTGCTGAACGAGCAGCGGCAGGGCGGGCGGCTGGCCACGAAAGGCTTGGGGTCCGGCGTGGCGGTGAACGCCCAGGGAGATATTGTCACCAACTATCACGTGGTGGCCGGGGCGGCGGCGGTGGTGGTGGTCGCGCGAGGGGGGCATCGCTATCGGGCCCGGCTCTTGGGGGTGGACCCCGTCACGGATTTGGCGGTTCTGCACATTGTGGACCACCACCTCCCGTACCTGCCGCTCGCGCAGTCAAGCCACGTGCAGCCCGGCGAGCTGGTGGTGGCCATTGGGCAGGCGCTGGGCTTCAGCCATTCAGTGACGGCCGGCATCGTCTCGGCACCGGATCGCACCATGTATCGCGATGGGTGGTCCTATCACCTGATTCAGACGGATGCTGCGATCAACCCGGGCAACAGCGGCGGGCCGCTGGTCAATGAGCAGGACCAGATTATCGGGATCAACTCCAGCAAGATTGCGCGCACGGGCGTCGAAGGCATCGGCTTGCCGATTCCCCACCTAGTGACGATATAATGCTTCTAGGAAGGATGCGGGCGGTCGCCAGTTAAGACGCCGGGGTCGAGGGGCGGGTGCTGGCCGGGAGCCGGGGTTCCCCCGATGGGGTGCCACGGCGCTGGTGATCAGTATACAGCAGGACCACAAGGTCCTGGGTCAGTTCCCGGCGTTGGGCCGGACTTAAGCGGCCGACGACACGCACTGTCATGGGGTCAACCTCCTCGACCGACGCTATGAGGCGAGTGGGGCATTTAGGCACAAAGGGGCGGCACCGATGAGGGCCTTGGGCGTCGCGCGGGTGTCCACACAGGAACAGGCCCACGGAGACCGGTATTCGATCCCGCACCAGCGGCAAAGCATTGCCGCGTACTGTGCACGGCGGGATTGGGATCTCGTCGACGTCGTGGAGTACGTGCAGTCAGGCGGATCGAACTACCGGGAATTGCAGAGCATCCTCCGGGAGATACAGCGGGAACACATCCAGGTGGTGGTGGTCAACGAACTCGATCGCCTAGCTCGCGACATGGTGTCCACGTTGCTGTTTCTGGAAGACCTGCAGAAGACGGGATGCCGCTTCGCCGCCGTCGCCGACGACCTCGACCTGACCACACCGGACGGCGAATTGAAAATGATGATCCTCTCCGTGTTTGCCCACTACTTTCGGCGGCAATTAGCTCGCAAGGTGAAGGGCGGCATGCTGGAGCGGGCCAAGCAGGGCAAGCACCACGGCGGGCGTCCACCGTATGGGTATGTCTTTGGGGCCGACAAACTGGTGCCCCACCCGGACCAAGCCCCCGTTGTCCGACAGATCTTCCGCTGGTACACGGAGGAGGGAATCGGGGGGCGAGAAATCGCCCGACGACTAAACAATCAGACGATCCCCACGCAAACCGGGCGCAGTGCGTGGGCGTCCACGGAAGTCTTGCGCCTGATGCGCAAACCGGCGTATGTCGGTGACTTGGAGCACGGAGCGTTGGAGTTCGTTCACGAGCGCACCGGGGTGGCCCACAAGATCCACCACCCCGACAGTCTCATCGTGAGTCAGGCCCATGAAGCCATTGTGTCCCGGACGACTTGGAACGAAGCCCAGCGCCTCATGGCCGAACGGGGGCAGCAAAGCGGTCGCCGGGGCGACAGTCCCTATCTGTTGTCGGGGCTCGTGCACTGCGGACTGTGCGGCAAGACCATGGTTCCAGTCAAAACCCGGAAGCGGACGCGGTACGTGTGCCGAGGATACCAGGCATCCGGCCAGTGCAGCGCAACCCATGCCGTTTATGTGGACGAGTTAGAGAAGATGGTGACCGAGCGCTTGCTAAGCGACTTGGAACAGCCCAACGAGGTGGACATGCACACCTGGGTCCAGCGTCTGGCCGACCAAGAGACCAATCAGCGCGACAGGCGCCGCGAGCGGGAGCGCATCGAGCGGCGGCTGGCGGACCTGCCGCACATGCGCCAGCGGGCGGAGGAGGCATTGTTGCAGGGCGCGTTCACCATTCCCCAGTTCCAAGCCATCCAAACCAAGATGAACGAAGACGAAGCCCGTTGGCGGATCGGACTGGCCGAACTCCTGCATCAACCGGCTGTCCTTATCCCGGAACAGGAAGCCGTGCGTATCCGGGTCGCGTTGGCTCAGATCGCGGCGACCTTTCGAACCCTGGGCGCCTTGCACGAGCGACGAGAGGTCATTCGCAAGTACGTCGCCCGCGTGGACATTGTGCCCGACACCGTGATCATTTACTACGAAGGGGACCCACGGACGGAAAACCGCCCTGACGGACCGTCGGAGGGTGCCACGAACCCCGATGTCGGTTCGAAGCAAGGAACCCAGCGCCCACAAGATCCCCGGGGCGTTCGCATCCGTCCACCTAAATGACCTGGCGCAAGCACCACGTTTAAAAAAGAGCGGCCCGCCGGGGTGCGGGCCGCAGAGCCAGCCTGGATCCAAACCAACGAGAACCGCCCCCGCTTAGCGGGAGTCGATGATCACCCGCCGATCAAGCATGGAGCGGAGAACAAACAAGTGCTGGCGGTGCTGGGTGACCCAGGGGCCCACGGTATCTCCCTGGACGGCAATGTGGAGCCCATCCTCGCGCAATTGCACGGGCGGGTTCCACCGCAGCACCTGGCGGACGAGGTCTTCGGGCCGGGTCCAGTCTTGCACGGGGATGAGGGGCCGCCCTGTGATCGCGGCAAACCCCGTCCGGGCGGCATTCCACGCGACATAATCCGCGCGAGACACCAACACATAGACGGGCCGGATGGTGCCGTACAGCCAACCGTTCCACAAGGGGTCAGCCACCGAGCGGCCCGCCAAGCGGCTCACCACCCCCGCCGGGATGGAGCGGTCGTATTCCGTCGCCCGACGACCCCACTGGAGTCGCAGGGCCACCGCTGCGCCCACGGACCGCGGGTGCAGTTGTTCGTCTGCCGGAACGCCCAGGTGTTGCCGAAACGGCGCCAGCACCTCCCAGGTGCCATCGGCCGCAATGGCGGTGATGTGTCCCCACACGACGGGGCTGTCAGCGGTCCACGCCTGCCAGCTGGAACGGAAATCGTCATGACGTTGCCTATGGATGTACGTCGATTGGGTACGGCGCAACAATTCGGTCACCGTGTGGGGTTGAGGTCGCCGACCCGACATCCGGCAGCGCCAGCCGTCCGGCGTCCACACATACGGGTTGAACGGCCACCGCTGGGCGACCTCTTGGGCGGCCGCCACCCAGGTAGGATCCTCGGGATGCGCGAGAGGCCGGGGACCGACCCGCGGCGGGAGCACGTCGTCCAACACCCCCGCGAAGGTGCACGCGCCGAGGTCTTCCACCTCGGGCCAGCGAACGGGGCCGGGCGCAGACACTACCAGGCACGAACCGGACCACGAAAAGCCGGGACACGGAACCACGCAGTCCTGACGCCCGCGGGCCATAAGATCGACGCGGTCAACGTCAGGGAGGACGCGGAGGACATGGGGCATGTGATCCCCTCCATAAAAAAACGCACCCAGGCGGGTGCGTCATCGGGTTAGATACCGTTCGCCAAGGCTGACACGCATTGACGACAAAAAATAGCGAGCGGGGTCACGCTTCGCGACATCGACTAATCCGGCAACAACCGGCACAGTTTCCTAACGCGCCCCGTCCGTGCAACCCGCTGGGAACGGAACCACAATCCGGCGGGTCCGCCATGATTATTCGCACAGGGAAACGGCCCCGTCAAGAAATAAGCGGTCTCACCGTGAGAAAATTTTGTCGGAGGGAGGCGTACGCTGTCGAGCCGGTACTACGGACGCGCAGGATCCAGCGCGTCAGGCGACGCCGTCCACCTCCGTTGGGGGCGGACAGCGCGCGACCGGGGCGGGTCCCCTTAAGGCGTTCCGGGCTCCACAGCGCGGTGCCCCACCCCTGGAGGGCGAGCAGCGGCGCAACGGGGCCCGGGAGATCCCCAGCCACGTCGCCACCTCGGTCCGCGTAGAACTGCCCGCTGTGCCGATTATTCATGGTGGTCGCCTCGCCACGTCCGAAGGGTCGGGGCGTAGCCCGCCGCGAGCGCGTCATCCACGCCCTTGAACGCCGCCGGCCAGTGGGCCACGGCCACCGCCCCGTGATCCTGGCACGCCGCCGCGAGCCCGGCCTGGTGGACCGCCACGGCGGCTGCCGTGCCAGGGGCCGCATCCTGGTCCAGCGCGAGGACCACCAGCGTGGGGTGCAGCGCGTGCACCACCGGCAAGGCACCACGCCAGAGGCTCACCCCCGGCACCCCCACCGCCGTGACGCCCAGGTGCTCGGCCACGCTGTCCGCTTTGAGCGGCCCTTCGGTGATCCACACCACCGAGGACCCGCGGCGGGCGATGTGGACCGGCGCCCCGGAGGACGCGCCGCCCGGACGGCCCGGCGTCGACCACCAGACATACTTGCCGGGGCCGTGGTCGGCTCGGAGGTGCAGGGCCTGGATGGCCCCCGACGCATCCCGCACGGGCAGGGCGAGGCCCGCCGGGCCCGCGAGCCGCCACCGCTGGCCCACTGCAAAGAATCCGGGAACCCCGTCGGGCACGGACCA
>JAJYPH010000285.1 GCA_021795575.1 Bacillota bacterium | reverse complement strand
CCACACGTCGCCCGACAGCACCAGGTACGATCGGACCACGATGCGGCCGGTGGCGTGCGGACGCTCCACCGTGCCGGATTGGAATCCCGTGGCGTGCACCTGAAAGCGGCCCACCACCTCACCGGCCGCGCCCCCGCGCTGCCCGCTGGCCAACGTCCAGCCCCGGATGAGCGGCGTGCCGCGCTGGACGTCCTGGCCGTCGGTCACCAGCACCTCCCCGAGGTACCCGTGGATCCTGACAATGCGCGCCGCATGGGAGGCCACCAACTCGGTCACGGGGCCTGCGTGGGGTGCCCGGCCATAAAAGCGATGCAGCGACACCACCGCCAGGGCGCCGTGGACGCGGATGCCCACCCACGCCAGCCCGGGGATCTGCTGCACAATCCGGGATTCGATGCGGTCAACCGGCAGCCCCTCCCGCATGGCGCCCGGCGACAAGCCGGCGGCTTCGGCGGCCGACAGAATGCGGGCGGCCATGACCGGGCTGGTGCCGGCCACCGCGACCACCCACACGCGTGGCGTGGCATACGCAAACAGGGTGGCGGCCAGCACGGCACCCACCCACAACCCGGGCCGCGTCCACGTGTGGCGCCAAACGACGGGCCATCCCCCCCGCCGTCCAAAATGCACGCGCACGCCCAAGCCGGCCGCCTGCTGACGGAGAGTCCGGGCGGCGGGCAGCGTCATGCGCCACACCGCACCCCGCCGCCGCCAGCGCACATCCGTCACACGACACCCGGCGAGGGCCAGCCGCGACAGCAGCTCCGCCGTCTCGGTCGAGCGCACCTCCACCCATACCCAGCCCTGCAGGAACGCCAGGATTCGCCTCAGCACCGCTCACCGTCGTCAAACCGCAGATGCCGAATCTGCCCGGTCACCAAAAGCTCATCACGACTGATCCATCCGATAACCAGATCGGTGCCTTCCACGGACACCGTGGCGCCCGCGGCGGGCAGCCTCACCACCACCAGGCGCCGCCCGAACCGGGCGACGCCCCGATGGTTCGTGATGCGCACCTGGAGCTGACCCACCACCTCCACCCGCGGCACGTTCATCAGCGCCTCCGGTGGGAGGTCCAGCCACCCCGCGGCACGCTGACGCAGCCCCAGTCCCCGCTGCATCGCATTGCCCCCCGCTCGACGCCTCGTTGGGGTCAAGCTATGCGCCCCCCATGCGATGATGACGCGGCGCCAAGCAGGAATCTCGGCCGCTACCGCGAAACTGCGACCCAGCAACCCGGCGGCCGATCGCGTGTTGCCCGCACCCCACCCGACCGAGGAGGCCAATCAATGTTCATTGGAGCCGTGCGCATCGTGACCGCCGAGGACTACCGCCGTCTCGTAGCCACGGGCGCCGTGGTGATGGACCTCCGGTGGCCCATCGACTACCTGGATGGGCACTTGGCTGGCGCACTGTCGTGTCCGGGGGGCCGCCACCTGTGGCGGCCCCGACTGGCCACGCTGCTGGCGGGCCGGCCCGCCGTGCTGATTGGCCGCGGCCCGGTGGACGTGGGCGACATCGCCGCGGAAATGGAAGAACAGGGCTTGGACGTGATCGGCATGCTGAGCGGTACCCCGGCCGCTTGGAAGGCGCGCGGCCTGCCGGTGCTCAGCTGGCGCCGCATCTGGCGCAGCGACTGGGAGCTTTTGAATCCGCGCCCCCCGGTGCTGGACGTGCGGGAGCCGGAGGAGGCGCACGACGATTGGCCGGAAGGCATTGCGCTGCCCCTGTCGGGCTGGACCGGCACCGTCCCCGAGCCGGCGCAAGCCGCACGGCAGGCTTTGGTGATCGGGCCGCGTCCACGGGTGGCCTGGGCGGCCACGCGCCTGTTTGAGGGAGGGCTGACCAAGGTATTCTGTCTGCCGGATGCGACGGAAATCGATCCCCGGGAGGCGCGGGGAGAGCGGGAACCCGCTATTCGGTAGCCAGGCGGTTCAGCCGATCCCGCACCACATCCGACACCGTCCGGCCGTCGGCGCGGCCGCGCGTTTCCGGGAGCACCTTGGCCATGACCGCCCCCAGATCCCGGGGACTGGCTGCCCCAACGTCTTCGATGGCGCGGTCCACCAGCGCCTGCAGTGCGGCGGGCGACAGGGCGTCGGGCAGGTACCGGGACAGCTCGCGGATTTCAGCCCGCGCCTTGTCCGCCAAGTCTTCACGGTGGGCCCGCTCAAACTCGGCCAGGGAATCGCGGCGTTCTTTGATCTCCTTCACGATGACGGCCTGGATCCCCTGATCGTCCATCGTCGTCCGCACGCGGCGCGTCTCCTGCGCCAGCACGGCCGCCTTCACCTGGCGAATGACCGAGAGGCGCACGGCATGGCGTTCGCGCAGGGCCAGCTTCAGATCGGCATCCAACTGCTCCCGCAACATGCCGCGCCTCCCTTCTTCGCCTGATGGTCGCCCACGCGCTAGCGCTTCTTCTTCCGGGCCGCCTCGGCCTTTTTCTTCTTGCGAACGCTGGGCTTTTCATAGCGCTCGTGTCGACGGGCCTCGGCCAGCACCCCCGCCTTTTGGATCTGACGCTTGAAGCGACGGAGGGCGGCTTCTAAGGTCTCGTTCTTGCCAACCTTGATCTCGGACAAAATCGCTCCCTCCCCTCCACCCGAACAGGGTCGGGATCAAAGAATGTGCTCCTCGGATTATACGGGCGGCGGGATCGAGCGTCAAACGCCGTGAACGGCGTGAACAGCACGCGGACGAGGCCGGACGGTGAACCCGGCCCGCCAGTGGACGGCCGACGGCCCGATGACTACAATAGCCACCAGGGGGTGTCAACGGTGCGCAAAACCGTCGGCGTGCGGGAAGCCAAAGCGCGGCTCAGTCAACTCCTGCGTGAGGTGCAGCGAGGCGACTCATGGACCATCACCGACCACGGGCGTCCCGTCGCCCAACTGAGTTCCGCCGAGAACAGCGACTTGTCATTGCCCGAGCGCATCCAGCGACTGAAAGACCGAGGCTGGATCGTCCCACTAGATCATGAGCCCCTGCCCTTGCCCCCCCCCTTGCCGCTTGAGCAGGGCACCGCCTCGCGTTGGCTCGAGGAAGACCGCGATCATGCCACCTAGGGTCACATACTGGGATACCTCCGCGCTCGTGGCCACCGTGTTTGTGGAGGCGCACAGTGCAGAAGCCCGGGCCCTTGCTGGTTCCGCCGGGGTACATCTGCTGTCGAGCCTCGCGTGGGCGGAGCT
>JAJYPH010000284.1 GCA_021795575.1 Bacillota bacterium | reverse complement strand
ACCGCACCGCGCGCGCGGCGGCTGGCGCTGACCCCTCAGGCCGGCGAGGAGGGGCGCCTGGCCCTCCCCCGCGCTCTCGGCCTGGCCACCCAGCCCATCGACCGCCTGGTCGCTCTCCTGGGCGGCGTGTTGACCATCGTGGGATTCTTGGCGGCGGTGGCCGGGGGCAGCGGCGGGTACCCGTGGCTGGGCCTCGGAGTGGCCGCGCTGGCCGCGTCCATCTATCTGCGGCTGGACCGATCCCCCCAGGACCACTGATCGCCGCCACTTGTTGCCAGTCACCTGGGGGCGCCGCCCTCATACGGTATCCCCATGTGGCAGGGGGGACGTTCATGTGCGGTATTGCGGGCGGCATTGACTTCATGGGTCTGGACCCCACCCCGGGTTCCATTTTGGCGGCCATGGGGGACCGCCTCGCGTGCCGGGGACCTGACGATCGGGCGGAGTGGCGGGCGCCGGGGATCGGGTGGGCGCACCGGCGGCTCACCGTCATCGATCCCGAGGGCGGCCGCCAGCCCATGCATCTAGCGGGACCGGGCGGGCAGCCCGGATTTTCCCTCGCGTACAACGGCGAGCTGTACAACACGGCCGAGCTGGCGCAGGAGCTGGCGCCGCTGGGTCATCACTTGCTCGGCCACTCGGACACCGAGGTGCTGCTGCACGCGCTGGCGGAGTGGGGCCCCGATGCGCTGACGCGCCTGAATGGGATTTTTGCCTTTGCCTTCTACGACCACCGCCGGCGGTCGTTTTTGCTGGCGCGGGATCGGCTGGGGGTGAAGCCGCTGTTCTTCGTCCGTCAGACCCGCGGGTTCCTGTTCGGGTCCGAGGTCAAGGCGCTGTTGGCGCATCCCGACGTCCCCGCGGTGCTGGACGCCGCCGGCCTCAGCGAACTTTTTGCCGTCGGGCCGGCACGCACCCCCGGCACGGGGATTTTTCAACACGTCGAGGAACTCAGAGGCGGCGAATGCCTGCTGGCGACCCGCGAGTCCGTCAGGCAGTGGCGCTACTGGCGCCTCGAGAGCCACGCCCATCCCGATGACCTGGCCACCACCCGGGCCACCGTCCGCGACCTGTTGGATGACGCCGTGCGCCGGCAGCTGGTGTCCGACGTGCCCCTGGTGTCCATGCTCTCGGGCGGGCTCGACTCCAGCGCCGTGTCGGCGTTTGCGGCCCGCGAGCTGGCGCGGAGCGGGCGGCCCCGCCTCCACACGTTTGCCGTCGACTTCGTGGACCAGGCACGCTTCTTTGAGGCCAGCGCGTTCCAGCGCAGTCTGGATGCCCCCTGGGCCCGCGAAATGGCGGCCTTCCTAGAGACAGAGCACCACGAGGTGCTGGTGGACACCCCCGTGCTGGTGGCCCACGCCGATGAAGCGCTCGCCGCGCGGGATCATCCGGGCATGGCCGATATCGACATTTCGCTCCTGCTGTTCTGCCGAGCCATTCGGCAGCATGCCGTCGTGGCTCTGTCGGGCGAGGCCGCCGACGAGCTGTTTGGCGGATACCCCTGGTGCCACCGCCCCGACGCGCTGGCGGCGCCGACCTTCCCCTGGGCCCGGCGCCTGCCCGACCGCCTGGCCATTCTGGCACCCGACCTCGTGCGCACGCTCAACCCCGAAGCCTATGTCGCCCAACGCTACGAGGAAGCTCTGGACGAGGTGCCGCGGCTCCCCGGCGAAACGGGAGCGGCGCGCCGCATTCGCGAGGTGCTGTACCTGAACCTCACGCGGTTCCTCCCGACACTGCTGGACCGCAAGGACCGCATGAGCATGGCGGTGAGCCTCGAAGTGCGGGTGCCATTCTGCGACCACCGCCTAGTGGACTATGTGTGGAACATTCCTTGGGCATGGAAAACCGGGCGGGGCGAGCCGAAGGGCATTCTGCGCGAGGCGCTGGCGGGGGTTCTGCCCGACGAAGTGCGCCGACGGCAGAAGTCCCCCTACCCCACCACGCATCATCCCAGCTACGCCGAGGCATTCCGCCAAGCGATGATTGACCTGCTGGACGACGCCTCGTCGCCCCTGCGGCCCTTCTTGCACCGCGACGCCTTGCAGACCCTGGTCCAAGCGGATCCCCGCTCCTGGTCCCTGCCGTGGTTCGGTCAGATGATGGGGGTCCCCGCCCTATTTCTCTATCTCGTACAGGCGGACCACTGGTTTCGACAAAACCACATCACGGTGTCGCTTTAGGCGCACCGCTCACCAGTGCAGGGCAAAGCCCGGCAGGGGCCGACGGGCGCCAGCGACAAATTCGCGGTCGGTCGCGGTCAGCGGCACTTTCTTCAAGACCGACTGCGGTGCCGCACTGCCCCCGTCGACCGGCTCCCCCTCAGCGGGCGCTTCGGCCAGCGTGTACAGGTTGTCCAGATCGTCGTCGGTGAGTCGGTCGATCCACAAGACGCCGTCCAAGTGGTCCATCTCATGCTGGATGATGCGCGCCGTATATCCCTCGAATTTGAGCCGCACCGTCTCGCTGGGGCTCAACTGCGCCGAAATCTCGATGCGCTCCGCCCGTCGGGTCTGCCCGTAGATGCCGGGCAGGGACAGGCAGCCGTCATAGTCGGTGAGCTCCCCCGCCACTTTGATGACTTTCGGGTTGATGACGGCAAGGGGCGCGGCCGCTTCCGACCCTTCATCCGCATCATCCTCATAAGGCCGATAGACAAACAGCCGCCGCAATACTCCAATCTGAGGGGCCGCGATGCCATGCGCGGCGACGGTCCCCCAGGTGTCCAGCAAATCCTGAACCGGCCGCGCGGCTTCCCCCCAATTCGCTACCCGTACGCACCGCCGCCGCAGTAGCCCGGCTTCTCTCGGCAACATGCAAATTGGACGCTCCAACGCTCCTCGCCCTCCATCGGCCTCCGGCCTCCACAATGTCGTGCCCCAGCGCGCCCTCTCGAGCATCCGGGCGTTCCCAGTGTGGCATGCCTGGGCCCCGCTTTCAAAATCGGGCCGGTTTCGCTAGACTGCCGGGGGCGGTTTCTCCCACCCATCGCCGCCCGGAGGTGTGCCTGTGGACCACGCGTCGTACCGCTGGATCCCCATCACGCGGCAAAACCACCCGGACCGACTGCACCTATCTCCGGTGGTGGCCGAGGCCATCGCCATCACGGCGGCAGGCGGAGAGCCGGCCGTTCTGGTGCGCGAGCAGCACCGCTACCTTTTGCTTGGCCCACAGGACCGGCGCCTGCCCCGCATCGCAGAGGCCGCCCGGGCGGCGGAGGCCGACGGC
>JAJYPH010000283.1 GCA_021795575.1 Bacillota bacterium | reverse complement strand
CCCGCGCCGGCCACGCCCCCGGCATCGGCGGCGACCGAGGCCGCCGGCCCGGTGGAACGCGTGCGCCTGTCGCGGCGGCGTCTCACCATTGCCCGCCGCCTGGTGGAGACCCAGCACACGGCGGCCATGCTCACCACGTTCAATGAGATTGACATGACCGCCGCCCGGGAGCTTCGCCGCCGCCACCAGGACCAGTTCCTGGAGCGGCACGGGGTCCGGCTCGGGTTCATGTCGTTTTTCACGCGGGCGGCGGTGGCGGCGCTGAAGCAGTTTCCCCGCCTGAATGCCGAGATTGTCGGGGACGACATGGTGCTGAAGCGGTTTTATCATATCGGGATTGCCGTGGCCACCGAGGGCGGTCTGGTGGTCCCGGTGGTCCGCGATGCCGACCGGCGGTCGTTCTATCAGATTGAGGCCGAAATCGCCCGGCTGGCCCAGCGTGCGCGCGACAACGCGCTGGGCCTGGAGGACCTGGCGGACGGCACGTTTACTATTACCAACGGCGGCGTGTTCGGCTCGCTGTTCTCCACGCCCATCTTAAACGGGCCGCAGGTGGCGATTTTGGGCATGCACACGATTCAGGACCGGCCCATCGCGGCCTCCGGCGAGGTGCAGATTCGCCCCATGATGTACGTGGCGCTGTCGTACGATCATCGGATTGTGGACGGCAGTGAAGCCGTGCGGTTTCTGGCCACCATCAAGAGCCTGGTGGAAAACCCGGAGCTGCTGCTGCTGGAGGGATGAGGTGCGTTCGGAGCGCCCTTGCACAGAAGAACGCCCAAAGCGCCGGTGCATGGCTGCACCGGCGCTTTGGGCCCGGACGGCTCGCGTCTCAGTGGCCGCGGCCCAGCTCCAGTTGGTCCCCGAGGAAGCTCAGGATGTCGGCATACTCATCCGCCTGCTTGGGGATGGGCTTGCCCACGCCGTGGCCCGCCTGAAACTCGATGCGCAGCAGAATGGGCTGCTGAGACGTGGTGGCGCGCTGCATTAATGCCGCCATCTTCCGCGCGTGCAGAGGATCCACCCGGCTGTCGCCGTGGGCCGCGTAAAACAGCACGGCGGGATAGGCCGTCCCCGGCTCTACGTGGTGGTACGGCGAGTACGCGTAGATGTACGCAAATTGGGCGGGGTCGTCCGCGGACCCGTACTCGGCCGTCCACAGGTCGGCGATGAGAAACTGATGGTAGCGCACCATGTCCAGCAGCGGCACGCCACAGACGACCGCGCGGCACACGTCCGGCCGCTGCGTCAGGGCCGCCCCCACCAAAAGCCCGCCGTTGCTGCGACCCCACAGCGCCAGATGCCGCCGGTCGGTGTGGCCCTGGGCCACCAAGTGGTCTGCGGCCGCCAGGTAGTCGTCAAAGGTGTGCTGCTTCTGCTCCAGCATCCCCGCGCGGTGCCACGCGGCGCCGTATTCTCCGCCTCCGCGCAGCGTGGCCACGGCAAACACGCCCCCCAGTTCCACCCACAGGCGCTGGTCGTGAGTGTACGTGGGCGTCCGCGAGAGGTTGAACCCCCCGTAGCCGGACAGCACCGTGGGATGCGGCCCCGCCCCTGTCTGGTCGGCCCGCTGAACAATAAACAGGGGGACCCGGGTGCCATCCGCGGACCGCGTCCATTCCTGGGTGACACGAATCGGCGGTGCCGCGGCCTCCTCCGGCACCGTCATGTGCGGGACGATGCGTCCCTCCTCGAGGCTCACCCGCCAGATGCCGGGCCGAATGGCGAACGACTCGTAGCCCACAACCGCCTGACGTGTGGCGTGGTCCACAGCCAGTGCGGAGATGGTACCCAGCTCAGGCAGCGCCACGTCCTCAGAAGGTCCGCCGGCTTGCTCGATCCATACGAGCCGCGAGCTGGCGTCTTCCAGGTAGTCGAGGAGCCACCCGTCGCCGACCCGCACTCCGTGCTGCAAAGCGCGCCGCGGATGCTCGGCCACCACCTCCACGGCCGCCTCCGCCCCTCGCGGCGCCTGGTCCAAATCAACCCGGAGCATCCGCCCGTTGGGAGCCTCCCAGTTCGTCCAGACGTCCAGCTGGTGCCCTGTGAGACCGACGTGGAACCGCGCCACCAGGTTCACGAACAAGGCCTGAAACACCGGCGTCGGAAAGCTCGCCCCCAAATCGGCCCACCAGATCTCGTTTTGCTGCGTGCCCATCATCATGGTGATGACCAGATAACGCCCGTCGTCGGTGATGTCCACGTGCGGGCTGTGGCGCCGGTCGCGTCCCGCGCCAAACACCTCGGGGTCCTGCCGATACTCCTGATCCGTGGCCCCGAGGTGGTGCCAGTAGACGCGCTTGTGGTACGGGAGCTCGGACTCCGGCACCGTGCCCACCAGCGGATAGCGGGTGTAGAAGAAGCTTTGCCCGTCCGGCAGCCACGCCACCGAGCTCATGCGGCACCGCGGGATGGCCACGCGAAGCGGCTCGCCTTGCGCCAGATCGCGCACGTACAGCGTGCTCCACTCGTCGCCGTTGGTGGACAGGCCATACGCCACCCGCGTACCGTCCCGACTGGGCTGATACCAGTCCAGCGCCACTAGTCCCGCCTCGTGGTCGGCGTTGGGATCTAAGACCAACTCGGGCGCCCCCGTGCCGTGAAGCCGGCGCATGAGGCGCGGCTGCCGTTCTTCAGGCGACCGCTCCAGGTAGTAGAGGTGCTCCCCCACCATGCGGGGGGCGCCGACGCTGCCGGCATGCGCCAGTTCCAGCCAGCGCGCCTTGATCTGGGCACGCGCCGGAAGCGCATCCAGCACCTCGCGGGTCAGCGCATTCTGTTGAGCCACCCAGGCAGTGGTCTCCGCGGAGGTCCCGTCCTCCAGCCAACGGTACGGATCCACGATGCTGACCCCGTGCAGCACATCGGTGACGGGTGCGACGGGGGTATCCGGGTACGCTATGTTTGCCATGTTGCCTCCTGATTCGGTTTGCCTCGCGGACGTGGTGTCCCCACGTCCCTCGTCTCTTCCGCGCCCGCAGCCAAGATCCTGCCGGCTCCGCTGATCTTTCACAAACAGGGAACGCGCCCACGACGGGTCAGTCGGTCAGTACGGTTGAAAGGGGGGCACCCAGATGTACGTGTGACCAGCGGAGGTCCAGTACAGGAAGTCCGTGGTCGCATGAATCACGCTGCCCACCGGCGCTTGCACCCCGTGCCAGACGAGGCGCCCCCCGGCGTCGGGCCATCCGACGCGCACCAGGTTGGGGTGCAGGCGGGACGAGATCGGAA
>JAJYPH010000088.1 GCA_021795575.1 Bacillota bacterium | reverse complement strand
CTGCTCGCGCTCGGCGCGCGTCTCGGCCTGGGCCGCCGCGATCGCGGCGGCGGCCCGCACCTCCAGCTCACCCAGGCGCCGGCGCACCTCCTGCCGGAGCCGCTCCCGATCTTTCGTCCGCTCGGCCCCGAGCCGCGCCTCCGCCGCTTGCAGCGCCGCTTCACGCGCCGCGAGCGTCCGCTCCGTCGCCACCACCCCGTCACGAGCCAGCGCCAGTTCCCGCTCGACCCGCTCCAACTCGCCAATGGCCCGGTCCACTCGGACACCCTCCTGCCCCAGATGGCGCTCCGCCCGGTCCAGGAGCTCGGGGTCGAGACCCAGCCGCCGCGCAATATAAAGCGCCTGGGACGACCCTGGCTGCCCCATGACGAGCCGGTACGTCGGCAACAGGCGCTCGCGGTCAAAGTCCATCCGCGCGTTTTGCACGCGCTGGTCCCGATAGGCCAGCAGTTTGACGCGGGCGTAGTGCGTGGTCACGATCGCGGTCGCCCCGGACTCCAACAGGTAGTCCACCAGCGCCAGCGCCAGTGCCGCGCCCTCCTCCGGGTCCGTCCCCGCACCGATTTCGTCCAGCAGCACCAGCACGCCCGGCCGGGCACCCGCCACCACCGGCACCAGCTGGCGCACGTGGCCCGAGAACGTGGAGAGGTTTTGCTCGAGACTCTGTTCGTCGCCAATATCTGCAAACATGTCGTGGAACAGCGGCACGCCGCTGTCGGGGTGGGCCGGCACCGGCCATCCCGACAGCGCCAGCGCCACCAACAGCCCCACCGTCTTGAGCGCGACGGTCTTGCCCCCGGTGTTGGGTCCCGTCACGACCAGCACCCGCTGGGAGCCCCCCACCGTCACCGTGAGCGGCACGGGATGGTCCAAGAGGGGGTGGCGGGCGTCCAGCAGCGACAGCGTGTCTTGGGTCAGCTGCGGCAGCGCCGCCTCCCGGTGCCGTGCCCAGCGGAGCTTGGCCAGCAGCACGTCCGCCGTCAGGATGGCGCGGTTCATGGCCAGCAGCGCGCCTTCATGGCTGGCCACGTCAGCCGTCAGCTGCCGGAGGATGCGCAGCACCTCCTCCCCTTCCGCCGCCGACAGCTCGGCAATGCGGTTTTGCCGCTCCACAACCGGGGCCGGCTCGACAAAGACGGTCTGCCCACTGCCCGACTGGTCATGAACCAACCCGCCCACCTGGTGAACGAACGAGCGCTTGACCGGCACCACCCGTCGGCCGCGGCGCAGAGCCACCAAGGGTTCCTGAAGATACTGGGACCAGCTGGCGGACCGCAGCAGGCGGTCCAATACCTCCTGAATTTCCGCCTCCAGCCGGGTCATGTCATGGCGGATGCGTTCAAGCGCCGCACTGGCACTGTTCTTCACCGCCCCCGACTCCAAAACCGCCGCGGCGATGCGCTGCCGAAGACCGATCGGCGCCTCGAACTGGCCGAGATGCCGGGACAGCTCGGACCCTTCTGCTCCGGCCAGCGCCGCCTTCAGCGCCTGGCCCCGCTCCACCGTGGCCATCACCGACCAAAGCGCGTCCGGCGTCAGCATGCCCCCCTTCGCGGCCCGCTCCACGAGCGGCGCCAAGTCCACCGCGCCCACCAGCGACAGCTGGCGGATCGGCGCGTGCAAGGCCGCCGCCGCGTACAGGCGCTGCTGCTCCGCCAGCCAGTCGGCATGCGGATCCGGCACCGTCGCCAGCACCCGCGCTTTGCCGGCGGGGGTGTCCGCGTGGACCGCCAAACCCTCCACCAGCCGTCCCCACTCCAGCCGTTCCAGGCCGTGCGTGTTCACGGCCCCACCTCCCACCACGATGCCAGCACGCCGGTGATCCGGGGCGGCGGCGTCCAGTCCACGCCACTCCGGACGGGCAGGGCATCGGGCCACACATCACGACCCGGCCCCGGCAGCGCGATGGCGGCCCACCGCACGCCCCGCTGACCCACGCCCGCCAGCACCCGGTCCACCACCTCGCCGTCCACTTGGGGGTCAAGCTCCCACCACACCCGGTGGTTGGCGTCCCCCCAGCCGACCAGCCGCTCCACCACGCGGAGAGGGGTGTCGAGCGTCAGATCCGCGTGTCCCCGGCGAATCAGGGCGGCGCCCGTCACGTCGCCCGCCACCGCCTCGCCCCGCCGGAGGTGGCCCACGGTGCGCGCCACGACGGCCCGCGCCGCGGCCGCCACCATCATCACGGACGCCTCCCCGCGAAAGTCATCCGGCCGGTGGGCGTTCGCCCAGAGGTCCTGAGGGCCTGCCCAAAGGGCATGCTCTCGCAGAAAGGCCGCCAGCACCGGCGTGGGCCGGCCCCGCAGGGGTTCCCCGGTCACGCTCTGCGGGTCCCGCCCCGTCAGCAGGGCGGCGCGGGTGGTGGCGCTGCGCGGTGCGGCGGTCCCGCCCAGGCGGGCATCCACGTCACCCCGCCAGGCGCCCGCGGTGAGCGCCGTGCCGTTGGACACCACCCACAGCGATCCGCCCACCGCCCGCCTCCTCCTCCGCGTCGTCGGCCATCTGGGCCCCCGCCCAGCGTGTCCAGCCATTTGTCCTCGGTTTGTCCTCGATCTCTATGATAACCAGCTGTTACAACCCTCGCGACTCGGCAGTCCGCCACCAGGCGCCCGGCGGGAGACACAGCAAAGCGGGCCGCCCCTGGCGCCGGCCCGCTCGCGCCGCCTCTAGCTGCTTTGTCCGCCCTGCCCCACGCGGCGCGTGTTGGACTCGCGCCGCCATTGGGCCTGCAGGGCCGCCACGGCCTCCGCATGCTCGGCCTTCGCCCGCGCCAGCTCTTCCGCCAGGGTGAGCGCCGTCAAAATGGACAGGCGCGTCGACGGTACCCGCGGGTGCTTGGCCGCCAGCATGCGGAGCCGTGTGTCCACCATGCGTCCCAGGGCGTGCACCGCCTCCGGCGGCAGGTCGCTCACCAAGGGATACTCCTCGCCGTAGATCGCCACCACCGTGCGGGTGACGGTCCCGCCCTCGGAACCCGCCATCGCCATCCCTCCCCGCTTCGTCTGGACCGTCATTCTCGCCGAGGCGCCCATTTTCCTGCCATCCGTCGACTTTTTTTGACACCACGTCCTCGGCCGGTGTCAGCGCCGCACGATGCCCGCCTCGGCCAGCGCCGACACCAGCACCGCTTGGCGGGCCTCCACGTCGGCGTCGGTGAGGGTGCGGTCGGCCGCCCGATAGCGGATCGCCACCGTCACGGCCGTCCCCGACAGGTCCACGTACCGGTCGAAGGGCCGAATCGACTCCACGTCGGCCCCCGCGTGATGCTGCAGGAGCGCTGCGACGTGGGCCCAGGGCATGCCATCCGGCACCAGCAGCGAGACGTCTCGCCGGACCGCCGGGTACGGGGGCGGCGGGACCGGCCGTTCACCATCGCGTCGCTGGCCGGCCATCACGGGCGGCACGTGCCAGCGCGCGACGGCCGTGCGGGGCAGCCGCCACGCCTGGAGCACTGCCGGATGCAGTTCTCCCAGCGCCCCCCACACCTGGCCATCGCGGACTATGGCCAGCGCGCGTCCCGGGTGCAGCGCCCCCGCGGGTTCCGTCCAGGGGCCCCAGTCGAACCGCCAGCCCAGGCGGCGCGACAGCTCCTCCACCAAGCCCTTTAAGTCGTACACCGATTGCCGCGACGCCCCAAAGAGGGCCGGCCACTCGCCCAGGGTGGCCAGGACGCCGGCTTCCACTCGTTCACGGGGAGCGGCCGGCGTGCCCAGGTACACCGGGCCCACCTCAAACAGGGCCAGCCGTTCACTGCCTCGGCCCCGGTTGTACCGGGCCGCATCCAGTAGCCCCGGCCACACACTCGTCCGCATGACCGCCTCGTCCTCCCGAAGCGGGTTCTTCACCACATGCACCGCCGGCGCGAGGCCGAGGCGCTCCGATACGCCGGAAGGGACGAAGCTCCGCGACACCACTTCCACGAACCCCCCGGCCACCAGCCAGTCGCGCAGCTGGTCGGTCTGGCGGGTGTCGGGGTCAGCCACCCCCGGCGTGGCCCGGGCCGGCAGGCGGGCCGGGACCGCGTCCATGCCCACGAGCCGAATCACCTCTTCGGCCAGATCCTGCGGGCCCTCGATGTCGGGCCGCCAGCTGGGCACGCGCACGCGGCCGGCTTCCAGGATGAAGCCGGAGCGGTCCAGCTCGCCCGCGAGCGCCTCGTCATCCAGATCCAGTCCGGTCCAGATGCGAAGGCGTGCCGGCTGGAACAAAACATGACGCCGCGTGGGAACCGGTCCCACCACCTGGACGGCACCCCCGGCCACGTTCACCCCAAAGGTGTGCAGCAGGTCCACAAACCGGCCCACGGCCGGCAGCACCGCCTCGACATCGGTCCCTCGCCCAAACCGGGCCGCCGCGTCGCTCACCAGCTGATGCCGCCGCGCCGTGCGATACACGCCGGCGCGACTAAAGTGCGCCGACTCCAGCAGCACGCGGCGCGTATCGGCCGTCACGGCCGACCGCTGCCCGCCCATCACGCCCGCCAGCGCCACCGGTCCGTCGCCATCTGCGATGACCAGATCGTCCGGGTCCAGCGTCACGGTGCGGCCATCCAACAGCACCAGGGGTTCACCCGCCGCGGCCCGGCGCACCACCAGCGGCAGCCGTACCCGGTCCCGGTCAAACGCATGCAGCGGCTGGCCCATGTCGATGCGCACGGCATTGGTGGCGTCCACCACCGGATGGATCAGCCGGACTCCCGCCAGGGCGAGGCGCCGCTGCCACACCCAGGGCATGGTCCCCGACGGCGTGGCGCACTCCAGCAGCGCCACTGCGTACCGCGGGCACAAGTCCGGCGCCTCAAGGCGCACGAGCACCTCGTCACCGGCCAGCCGAGGGCTGGCGGGCCAAGCCGGCAGGGGGGCGCGGTCCCGCGCCGCCAAATCGCGCGCCACGCCCAGCACCGAATGGGCGTACTGCGCCAAGTTCGGGGTGAGGGACAGCTGCAGGACCGTCTCGGACCCCACCACCGTCGGCCACCGCTCACCGACTTTCCCCGGTCCCTGCCAAATCCACAGTCCCTCGCCGCCGCCCACATACCCCAGTTCCCGAGCCGACAGCAGCATGCCTTCCGACCGCACCCCCCGGAGGTGCTCCGTGCCCAGCACGCGACCGTCGGGCAGCGTGGTGCCCGGCGGGGCGTACCACACCCGATCTCCCGGGTGCCCATTGGGCGCGCCGGTCACCACCTGCACCGGCTCACCCCCGCCGTCCGCCACCAGCAGCACCGCCAATCGGTCGGCGGCGGGATGAGCATGCCGCTCCAGCACCTCCCCCAGCTGGACCGCGGCGAGCCCGGCCTCGGCGGTCACCACGCCGTCCAGCTCATATCCCATCTGCTCCAGCTGCGCCGCGATGCGCTCGGGCACCATATCCAAACCCGGCAGCCATTCGCGGAGCCAACTCACCGGCAGGTCCACATCATCCCTCCTTCTCCCTTGGCGCCGCCAATACCTTGCGCTGGGTCAACGCCGCCCAGGCGACCGGGCGCTCACAAGGAATCCCACGCATCAAACGCCTGCAGAAATCGCACGTCGTTTTGATACAGCGGCCGCAACTCGTCAAGGCCGTAGAGCAGCATCGCCACCCGCTCCACCCCCCACCCGAAGGCAAACCCCGACACCTCGCCCGGGTCATAGCCCCCCGCCTCCAACACCCGTGGGTGCACCAGGCCCGACCCCAAAATCTCAATCCAGCCCGTGTGGCACACGCGACACCCTGCCCCTAGGCACAGGGGGCAGCTCATGTCCACTTCGGCTGACGGCTCCGTGAACGGAAAGAAGCTGGGCCGGAGCCGGATGCGCTCCGTGGGCCCAAACACGTCGCGCACCACGGCCAGCACCACGCCCTTCAAGTCAGGCAGTCCAATCCCGCGGTCCACCACCAGCCCTTCCATCTGCATGAACTGGGGCGTGTGCGTGGCGTCGTCGTCACGGCGGTACGTGAACCCCAGCGTGGCCACCCGCAGCGGCAGGTCCCCCCCGGCGTCCCGCATGGCCCGAATCTGAAAGGGCGACGTGTGCGTGCGCAGCACATACGGCGCCTCCAGATAAAACGTGTCGTGCATCTCGCGGGCGGGGTGGTCCGCCGGCATGTTGAGCGCCTCAAAGTTGTACCATTCGGTTTCCAGCTCGGGCGCGGTGCGCAGAGTGAATCCCAGCCGCAGCATGACGTCGGCCAGCCGCCGACGCACGCGGGTAATAGGGTGCAGCGTGCCCCACGCGGGCAGCACGCCCGGCAAGGTCAGGTCCAGCCGCTCCGCCTCCAGCTGCCGGGACTGCTCCGCCTGCGCCAGCAACTCCCGCTGGCGGGCCAGCGCGTTCTCGATGTCGGTCTTGCACCCGTTCAACATCGCCCCCCGAGCCCGCCGCTCCAAGGCCGGCAGCCCCGACAGCGCCCGAAGCTCCCCCGTGAGGCGCCCCTGCTTGCCCAGGTACTGGACGCGGAGCGCCTCCAGGGCCGCCACGGTCGGTGCCGCCGCAATGTCGGCCAACGCCACGGTGGCCCAGTCCTCGCGTGCCCCGTTGCCTCCCATGCGGCCACCTTCCTTTCTCCTCTCCGACCCATCGCAAAACCAAAAACCGCCCCCCACAGGGCGATTTATTCGCGGTACCACCTGATTTCCGGCCCAAGCCGGCTCTCCGCGCGCTATCGGGCGCCCCCGTCACCCCTACTCCGTGGACCACCCACGGTGTTCAAGGCGCCTCTCGCAAGGGAATTTCGCCGGCCCGCCGCACGCTTCTTCCAATCCCGGGAAAGCCCTTCGAAAGCGCTTCCTGAGCGTCGGGTGAGAGCTACTCGTCTTGGTCATCGAGTTCACGTTTGCACGAAGGGTAGCGAGGCCGTGGCGCAAAGTCAAGCCCGGGTGGGTTTTTCGGACGCCGGCCCCGCCACGCTCCCTTCGGTGGGTCCGGGCGCGGCTCGAGTCAGGGAATGGGCCAGCGCCAGCAGCGCATCACGGACGGTCGGGGCCGTCCCGGACCGCGGAAGGCGCGGGAGCTCCGGCAGCGACCCGGCCCGCGCCGCCGACGCCAGGCGATCAAAGGCGGCCGCCCAGGCGTCCCGACTGGCCCTGTCGGCCCCGGGGCGGCAAGCCCCCGCCCGCACGGCCCACGCCAAGCGCTGGGCACTGACCACTGCGGGCCAGAGACGCTCGAGCCGGCGTGAGCGCTGCCACTCGGCCGCCGCATCGGTGCTGAGCGTGCCCAGCGTCGAGACGGCCGCGCCGAGCCGGGCCGCCGTCGCGCGATCCGGACCCGAGCCCGCCAGCCGGAGCCGCCAGAGACGCCCCGCGCGGTCCACCACGTCGCTCAGCGCCGTCGGCAGGCGCTGGGACGCGTCACGGGGCCAGAGCCACCACAGCGCCAGGCTGGCCAGCGCGACGCCGCCCAGCGTGTCCACCCAGCGAGCCCACAGCATCGGCCAAACCGGCACAGGCACCTCCGTCACGATGATTACCAGCGCCAGCGCGGTGATGAACACCACGGACAAGCCATAGTTGGTCAGGATGAGGAGCAGGAGCAGGAACTGCAGCGCCAACATGGCGACCACCGTGGCCCACGGCAGGGGATGCCACACGAGCAGCACCCCCGCCAGCGCCAGCCCGACCGTGGTGCCCGCCACACGCTGGATGGCCCGCTCGGCCATCCCCATTACCTTCTGGCCCTGCAGCACCGCGGCGATGGTGAGCGGCACCCAATACGGGTGGGCCTCCCCCAACAGGCTGGCCAGCGCCGTACCCGCCACGACCGCCAGCGCAATCCGCAAGGCGTCGACGCGCACCAAAGACGTGCGGCCCCACGCCGCAGCGAGGCGCTCACCGGTCGTCGGCTGCCAGGCACTGGCCACCGGCACCAGGGCCGGCCAGCTGCCCTGAAACCCCAAAATCCGCTCTACACGTCCCATGGCGCGCCCAATAGGCCCCCGATCCGGCGCGGGCGGGCTTGTTGGCAGGGGTTGGCCAGCCACGGATCGGGCCACGCGCTGGATGCGGTCCTGATGGCGGTCGACATCCGGCTCGGCGTCCAGCGCCAGGGCATCAAACAGGCGGCGCGCCTCATGGGCCAAGAGAACCAGGCGCGTCGCCTCCGCCCCCCGGTGCCGCAAGCGGGCGAGTGGCGCTGTGGCCACCTCGGCCGCCGCCACGGCCTCCCCGGCTTGGGCTTCCGTGCGAAAGCCCCCGGGCCCCCCCGTGTGCGCGGCATAAGCGGCCAAGGCATGAAAGGCGCGTGCCACCGTCTGCTGTTCGGGCCGCCGGGGATGCCATCCCCAGCCCGCCATGCCCACCAGCCAGGCGAGGGCGGCGCCGGCCAGCGCAAATCCGACCCTCAGGGGCGTCAGCGCCGGATGCACGGGCAAGGCGGCCGCAATGCACGCCACCAGCACAAACATAAAGCCCGCCGGCAGCGGCACCTCGTAGGCGCCGGTCAGAAACGTCCCCATCCCCGCCACCACGCCCAGCCCCACCGCCACCGTCCACCAGCTCACGGCCGCCAGGGACCCGACGGCCATCGCCGCCGCCAGCCCCAGTCCGACGGCCAGCAGCCGTCGGGCGCGCGGACCGTAGGGAAGGGGCACCACATACATGGACGTGAACGCGCCCATGAACGCCCACGTGCCCCAGGAAAAGTGGCCCAGCGCCAATCCCAACCCCATGGCGAGCGCCGTAGCGATGGGGGCCCCCAGCGCCTTGCGCCACGGCCAAGGCTCCCGTCGCCACCTGAGCGCTGCCGCCAGGGGGGGCGGCGACGGCGGCGCGGGGCTGTGCGTGCTGTGGCTCTTCGGAACCCGTTTGTGCTTCGAGGCCATGACCCACACCCTCCTGCCGTCGTTAGCTGACGGGTGTCTTACTGTGCGACGGCGGGCCTCGGCGCATGCGCGCGACGGTCAGGTCAGGTCAGGTCAGGTCAGGAATGATGGCGGCGAAAAGCGTCGGCCATGATCACGGCGCCGGCGGCCGCCACATTCAGGGACTCGGTGGCGGAGGTCATGGGGATGCGAAGGCGGGCCGCCGCGCGATCGGCCAGGGCCGATGAGACCCCGGCCCCTTCATTGCCCACCACCAGCGCAGTGGGGCGGGTCCAGTCCCAGTCGGTGTAGGGGACGTTGCCTTCCGGGGAGGTGACCACCAGGCTCACGCCGGCGGGCACGTCCCACGCGTAGTCCAGACGCACGAGGCCCGCGCGAAACATGGTGGCCGCCGACGCGCGAAAGGCCTTGGGGTTGAACGGGTCCACCGAGCCGCGCGTCACCGCCACGCGAAATCCGAACGCCACCGCCGACCGGACCAACGCTCCGAGATTGGCCGGATCCTGCACGGCCTCCAGCACCAGGGCCGGCGCGGCCGGCACCCGGGCGGCGAACGGCAGGTCATAGGCCACCACGGCGGCGATCCCCTGATGCGACTCCACCTGCGTTACCGTATCCAACACGCGGTCGGTGACATAAATCATCCGCGCGCGGGTCCACGTGGTGCGATCCAGCAGCTCCCGCCCGCCGGGCCGGTCCAACAGGCGTGCACTGTACAGCACGGTGCGCAGAACCACCTCGTGCGCGAGCGCCTCTTCGACGGCGTGCGGGCCCTCCACCAGCGCCTGGCCCGCGCGCTCGCGCGCCTCGCGGTTCACTCCCAGGCGAGCCGCCGCCTTCACGACTTTATTCTGCGGATCATCGAGCGGACGCAGCACCACGCCCACCGCTAGAGCTGACCCTTCGCCATCCCCACCAGCCGCCCGAAGCTCTCCTGGTCCCGTACGGCCATGTCCGCCAGCATCTTGCGGTTCAGCGTCACGCCCGCCCGCTTCAACCCAAACATGAGGGTGCTGTACGACAGCCCGTGCATGCGCGCGGCCGCGTTAATGCGAATAATCCACAGACGCCGAAAGTCGCCCTTGCGCTTCTTGCGATGCTTGTACGCGTACCACAGGGCATGGAGCACCGCCTCGTTGGCCGGCCGGAACAGCCGATGGCGCGACCCCCGATACCCCCGGGCCATTTTGAGAATCTTTTTGTGCCGCCGGTGCCGCACCATGCCATTCTTTACCCGAGCCACTCTGTTTCCTCCTCAGCGAGCCGTTGGACCGTTGCGGTGCTCAAACATTCAGCGCGGCGCCTACTGGTCGTAGGGCATGAGCGCCTTGGTCCGGGCGGCATCCCCCTTGGACAGGCCGGACGCGCTGCGTAGCCGACGCCGGCGGCTGGCACTCTTGCCGTACAGCAAGTGGTTGCGGCCGGTGCGCTTGTGCACCAGTTTCCCGGTGCCGGTGACCCGCAAACGCTTTTTGGCGCCGCGGTGCGACTTCATCTTGGGCACGTCTCCACATCCTTCAATACGTTAGATACGCTGCTGGCCGCGCGCCGGTTTTTCAGATCAGGCGTTGGCGCTTTTCTTGGGCGCCAGAATCATGATCATGGCGCGCCCCTCCACCCGGGCGGCCCGCTCCACGAGTCCCTGGGCCTCCACCTCTTGGGCCATCTTGTTCAACAAAACCCGTGCGTGCTCGGAGTGGACAATCTCGCGACCCCGAAACGTCACCGTCACCTTGACTTTGTCGCCCTCTTCCAGAAACCGGGCGGCATTGCGCTTCTTGAATTCGTAGTCATGGTCGTCGATCGTTGGCCGCATCTTGATTTCTTTGACGGACACCACGTGCTGCTTCTTCCGCGACTCGCGCTCGCGCTTCTGCTGCTCGTACTTGAAGCGTCCGTAATCCATCAGCCGGCACACCGGCGGCCGCGACGTGGGCGACACCTCAACGAGATCCACCCGACGTTCTAGCGCCATCCGGAGCGCGTCTCGGAGCGCGACGATCCCCAGCTGCTCGCCGCCGTCGCCCACCAGCCGCACTTCCCGTGCACGAATCTCGTCGTTGACCCTGAGGTCCTTTATGGCGATCCCTCCCCGGATGAATAGCTGGCCACCCAAACAAAAACAGGACGGGTCACTCCCCGCCCCAACCGGAACGCCCGGGCGTTCCGCCGGATAACCTGAACAACGGCGTCGTCAGGTGAGAAGCGAACTTCTGCTTCACTATCACGGCGCGAGGATACCACAGACGCCCCCGCCGCGCAATGGCGAAGCGGCTCTCGTCCGTCCCACCAGATTCTGGCCCGCCCGTGCCGCGACAGGACCTTGGCGAGATCCATCCACTGCGCCTGGGCTGGCATCTCCTCGGGCACCGAACGCGGACGGTGTCGCCACCAGGGGCCCCGACCGGGACGTGCCACAAAACGGGGCCGGGACCCGGCCCCGTTCGCCCCGGCGGCAGCCGCGCACGCCGTGGCGCCTACCGCGGCGAGGCGCTGGAGCTGGTCGGGATGGCGGCGTGCGCCACCAGCTGGCCGAGGTAGGTCGGCCAATCGCAAACCCCGTTGTCTCCGGCGCGGCTTCTCACGGACACGGTGCCGGCCTCTCGCTCCCGCGCCCCCACCACCAGCAACACGGGCACCTTGTCCAGCTGCCCATCGCGAATTTTCTTGCCCAGCTTCTCCGAGCGTTCGTCCACTTCCGCGCGAATGCCCCGGGACCGCATGTCCTGAACCAGCTCCCGTCCGCGTGCGGCCTCGTCGTCGGTGACCGGCACCACCCGCACCTGCAGCGGCGCCAGCCACAGCGGAAAGTCGCCCGCGTAGTGCTCCGTCAGGATCCCGATGAACCGCTCCACGGACCCCAGCACCGCGCGGTGAATCATGACGGGCCGCTGGCGGCTGCCGTCCTGCTCCACATACGAGATGTCGAGCCGCTGGGGCATCTGGTAGTCCAGTTGGACCGTCGACGTCTGCCATCGGCGCCCCAGGGAGTCAATGGCGTAGAAGTCCAGCTTGGGCCCGTAGAAGGCGCCGTCGCCCGGATTGAGCTGGTACGGGCGACCCCAGGCCGCCAATGCCGCGCGAAGCTGGCTCTCCGCGTCCTCCCAGGTTTCCAGGTCGCCCAGGTAGTCGTCCGGGCGGGTGGAGAACACCACTTCGATGGTCATGCCGAACAACGTGTACACCCGATCCACCAGGTCCAGCACTTCGCTGATTTGCTCCTGAATCTGCTGGGGCCGGACGAACAGGTGCGCATCGTCCTGGTGGAATCCGCGCACACGCAGCAGGCCGTGCAGGGTGCCGCTGCGCTCGAAGCGGGACAGCGGGCTGTACTCCGCCCACTTCACGGGCAGTTCCCGGTACGAGCGCACGGTGGACCCAAACAGCACGGCGTGGCCCGGACAGTTCATGGGCTTGACCCCCAGGTGCTCGTCGCCCCGCTCGATGAGAAACATGTTGTCCTGGTAGTGGTCCCAGTGCCCCGAGCGCTTCCACAGCGCGTCCTTGTAGATCCAGGGCGTGCTCACCTCTTCGTAGCCCAGCGCCTCCTGCAGCACCCGCGACACCTCTTCGATCCGACGAAACAGCCGGAGCCCTTTGGGCAGCCAGAACACGAAACCCGGGCTCTCGTCGCGGAATTGAAAAAGCCCCAGCTGTGGGCCAAGCTGCCGGTGATCGCGGCGCTTGGCCTCTTCCACCCGTTCGAGATGTTCCTTCAGCTGGGCGTCCGACGGGAACGAGGTACCGTACACCCGGGTCATCATCGGCTCGTGCTCGTCACCGCGCCAGTACGCCCCCGAGACGCTGGTCAGCTTGATCGCCTGCAGGACGCCCGTGTTGGGGACATGGGGGCCGGCACACAGGTCCACAAATTCCCCTTGGCGATACACGGAGATCGGCGTGCCCTCCGGGATGCGCTCCACGATTTGCTGCTTGAAGGTTTCCCCACGCTCCATAAACAACTGGAGGGCTTGGTCGCGCGACAACTCTTCACGCCGGATGGGCAAAGCCTCGGCCGCAATCTCCCGCATGGCCGCCTCCAGGCGGCCCAGGTCGGCCTCGGCCAGGGGCACGGGCAGATTGAGGTCGTAGTAGTACCCGTCCTCCAGCGCCGGACCCGTGCCCAGCCGCGCGTCCGGCCACAGGCGCTTGACGGCCTGCGCCAGCAGGTGGGCACTGGAATGCCTAAACACGCGCCGCCCCTCGGCATCCGCAAAGCGCAACAGGCGCACCTCCCGCGCGTCCCCCACCGGCCGCGTGAGGTCCACCACCCGGTCGGCCACCTGCGCCGCCAGCACCGACGGATCTTGGCCCGGCACCACGCTGGCGATCGGTGCGGTGGATTCGACCAGCACCTCTTCCTGGCCGGCGTCGTCTTGAACCAGCACCTTGACGGCTTCTGCCACGTACGTTCCTCCTCACAGTCCGCTATCCCGTCAGCCACGCACACGCGCACAAAAAAACCCGCCCACAAGGGCGGGCGCCGCCCGCGGTTCCACCTTGCTTGGGTTGCCCCACTCACATCGACGGTAACGGCTCGCACCGGCTGCCTTATCCGAAGCGATCGGCCTCGACAGCAACTCCCAGGGGGTCGGCGACGGTCACAACCGGCGGGCTTCCAGCCATGGCCCACCTCGCTGGCGATTGCTCGTCCGTCACGCATCCTGCTCATCGTCGGATGCCCCATCGTACCAGGTGGCGCGCTGGATTGGCAAACGCGGCTTGTGATATGCTGGCTCCGCGTTTCCTGGCTCGGAACGCAAGCAAGGGGAGAAGCTGGTGACAACGGTCCGTCTGTTCCTCATCGGCTGACACATCTGTCAGCGATTCCACCTAAATAGGCGATCGACCGGGGCGCCAACGCTAGCGGTGCGCTGCCGGTCATCGGAGGATCGGAGCGGATTTTCATACGTTGTCGCGCCTTGCCCGCGTGATGTCGTCGGTGGCGTCTTTCCTGACGCCGAACCCGGACGCCAACGCAGCGTTTCGGAAGTTCCTGGTCGGTCAACCCCTCTCAGTGCTGGGTTCCCTGGTGAGCCGCCTCGCGCCCCCGTTTGTCCGTATCTTCACGCTGGGTGCCACGCCGCTGCAGGTTGCCTGGCTGCGCGTCGCGGAAATTCTGCCGGGCATCGCGGTCGCCTTACCGCACGGGTGTGGATGGCCCGCTGGCCGGGCCGCACGATTCTGGTGGTGGTGAACCGCCTGCGCGTGGGTTTGGTCGCCAGG
>JAJYPH010000282.1 GCA_021795575.1 Bacillota bacterium | reverse complement strand
CCTGACGCTCGGCGGCTCGGCGAGCGGGAGCTTCTCGTCCGCGAGTCTGCAGACCCAGGACGTGGTGACCGTGCCGTCGGGCGCGACGCAGGTGCCGGTGACGGTGTACAGCGAGAAGGGGTCCAATGGCACGATCACGGTGACGGCCGAGAGCACGGACCCGAGCGTGACACCCTTGACGTCGGCGTTTCTTTCCATCCCGGTCGTGGAGGTCGGGAACCCGGCGGCGGTGGACATCAGCCAGGTAGGGAGCTCGGGCAACGCCACCATCTACCAGGCGGATGTGGTGGACAGCCAGGGTCACACTATCTCGGTGGGCACGGGCGCGACGGGTACGCTGTCCATCGCGGACACCTCGGCTAGTGGGTCGGGCACGTTGCAGTACCAGACCGCTTCGCCCAGCACCAGCGGATGGATGCTCGGAAGCACTCTCGATTTCAGCTCGGCCCCAGCGAACCTTACCAACGTCGCGTTCAGCCAGGGCATGCTGGACTTCGCCGTTTCGACGGACTCCAACGGCAACGGCCAGCCACTCACCATCACGGCGGCGGCCAGCAGTACGACCAGCGGCAGCGCCTTCTCGGCCGTCTCGGGCACCACGATGTGGCACTTCGCGGCGCCAATGGCGGGGTATGTCGAGCAGTTGCCCGTATACGCGGGTCAGGAACTCAATTACTCGACCGTGACGGCAGGCGCGGTGACCAGCGCGGCGTTTCAGTTGGTGAACCAGTATGGCAACCCGGTGGCAGAGGCGGGCCAGCCCATCTGGTTCTCGCTGACGAGTGGTGGAATCGCCGCGTTGCCGAACGGGGCGACGCAGTCGGGCGACACCTATGAGGCGTTCACGAACAGCCAGGGCATCGCGTCCATTCCGCTGACCATCCTCAGCACCGCGCCGACTGGTCAGTATGTTAATGTCGCGGGCTCGGGCAGCCTGGGTTCGGACCCTGGGACCGCGACTGACAGCATCAATGACGACGAGTGGGGCCAAAACTATCAGGTGGTATCCCCCGCGAACTACGCCACGAGCCTGACCCTCAGCCAAGGCTCGGCCACGCTCAACGGGACCACCATCACGGTGCCCGCGGGCATGCCGCTCAACACTGTGACGGCGACGCTGTCGAATGCGCTGGGCGGGCTCACGTCGGGCAACCACTACGACGAACTGCTGTTTTCGTCCAGCAATTCGGGCGTGGTGAGTGTGGGGTCGGGGAGCGACGCAGCGGGCAGCCAGCTTCAGGAGTGGGAAGACTACGAGAACGGCAACCTTCGCCGCGGAGGAGTCTATCCCTTCGGTTCATCCGGCTCGGCCTATGATGGCTTGTACGCGGGCATGGCCGGCACGGCCACCATCACGGTGACGGACGTGTCCAATGCCGCCATGCCATCGGCCACGTTCACGGTGAAGGTGGTGCCGGGGTCGGCGACCATGAACCCGTGGATCGAGTACAACGGGGCTCAGGTGAGCAGGGCCAACCCGGTGATGCTGGCGCCCAACAGCCCGGTGGAAGTGCAAGTGGTGAACGTGGACGCCGGGGGCGACCCGATCGCCGTCACCGGTACGACGCCGCTGGCGGTCACGCTGCCGTCGCTGCCCGCTGGGGAACAGTGGACGAGCGTGAGCGGCGGCACGGCCGTCAACACGGTGAACATTCCCCCGTCGTCGTCCTCGGTGAACGTGTGGCTGGTGAGCAACGCGTCCGCCAGCGTGTCGACGGACGCGATGGGCTACGACACCGCGTTCTACCAGGCGGGGAACATCTCGGCGTCAGCGGGGTCAGGCGAGGGCATCCCAGCCAGTGAAACCTCTGGCGCCGTGGTCACCTGGACGGCACCGGCCGGTGGGACCGGCGATGTGTCGGGGTATCAGATCTGGGCGATTCCGTTCGCCAATGGGACGGCGGACTTCGCTCAGGCATACGACGCCGTGAACGTGTCGGGCAGCGTCTTGTCGGCGACGGTGTCCGGGTTGTCGGAGGCGACTCAGTACGCCTTCAACGTGGACGCAGTGACGACGGTGGCCGGTGATGCGTCGGCGGTGGTGAAGGGAACGCCTTCGTCGCCGGCCATCCACCCCTAGGGTCCGGCTCCGGTTTCGGTTCCCAGGATGGGAGAGCGGGTCGACCGCTCTCCCATCCTGCTTTCCCCCGAATGCTTCGGCAGACCAAACCCTCGGTGCGTGGTCGCGGGCTGGTGGTTCAGGAAGTGACGACCGCACGGAGTACGGATGATCTGGAAGACCGGGCGCTCAGTCAGCGGGAGGTGTACCCACCCGAACACTGGGCGGTCTTCACCAACGGGCCGGGGTGCCAGCTCCTTGAGGCACGGCCGACGGCATATTGGGTCTGCGCACGTCCGGCCGGGACCGCCGAACCGTCGGCGGCCAGGCAGTCCCGCGGGGGACCTGGGAGGGGGGCCGGGGGAGGCGGATGCTGGGGGCTACGGAGACGGTGGCGCGAGCCCGGCGCCGCCGGGTTAACGCGGCCCCGCTCCCCAATCGCCGGGTTCGCCAGTAGGGCGAGGGCGTCGCCGGGGCGCGGGCGAGCAGCGACACGGATGGGAAGGAACTGACCCGGCATGGTACCCTGTTGGATCAGAACGGGTTTGAGGAAAATAGTGCGCGCTAAGCCAAACGGACGGCGCGGGGCGTGGCAGGATACGCCATGAATCGCGCAGGGGCTGGGTTGAGGGACACGCCGGTCTCAGTGGTGGTGCCGGTCCCCGCTCACGTGTCCGATGGCTTTGGCGGTTGGATGGCGCACTCGGCTGAGGCTGGGGCACGGCATCCGGGATCGGCGGATTCCCGCCGGTAGCAGGGCAGGACCGATAGGAAGGGAGTTTTCGCAGTGCAAGACACGAGAAGGCGCAAAGTGTTCACCGGCCTTACCATGGCCTCATCGTTGGCGTGGATGTCCATTTTGCCCGCCACGGCGGTGTTTGCCCAAAGTGCCCCGACGGTGACGCCGGGGTCCGTGAAGTTGTCGGGTCCCATTACGCCCACGAATGGGTCGGCCACGTTCACCGCCAATGCCAGTGACCCGGGCGGCACGCCGGAGTATCAGTTCTGGGTGGAGTCGCCCACGGGTCAGTGGAGCGACATGCAGAACTATTCCACCAACAACACGTTCACGCTGGCCACCCCGTCGGCCGGCGACTACCTGGTGGTCGTCGACGTGCTGGACCAGGCGCAGGTGGCGGCCGGCCAGTGGAACATGGCCCAGACCACCCAGCCGGATGGCGTGTTCAACGGCTCGACCCTGTC
>JAJYPH010000087.1 GCA_021795575.1 Bacillota bacterium | reverse complement strand
GCGGTGGCGCGACCAGCCGTACAGCTGCGGCCCTGGGTCCGCATCGCGACGCGGACCCAGGGCCGCGCGGGGCTGTGGGCGCAGCCGGCCAGCGGGGCGGCGCTCCCTGATGCACCAGGGCCGTGTGCCTGGGCCGGCGGCACCGAGGGCGCCGCGCGTCTCGGACCCACGCCGCCCCCCCCACCACACATCCCGTGGCAAACACGCCCACCACGGTGGAGAGCCCGTGGCAATGAGTCATCCTGCCCCCTCTGTCCCGGAAGCACCCGCCGCACGCCGACAGGGCCGCTGGCTCTACACGACACCACGGCGATGGCTCGGCGGAATTTTCGCGAGCGCATCCCGCATCGGAGGCGAAGTCAGCGTCCCTGGGGGTTCGGGCCAACCTTCCTGCTGTGTGGTGGGGGACGCAGCTCCCTTAGCGCCGACCCTCGGGGATGGTCTCCCCGGCCATCGGCGGAGGAGTCCGTCGCAGGGCCCCGGGCCTATGACCTCCATGGTCACTGTCCACGAGACGGCTGGACCGTTCAGTCTGGAAGCTCCATGGCGCCGGCCAGTAGTGGGTGGGATACCGGGGCGGACCACCGCATGCCGCACCCACCAACCCACCGTGCCGGTCCCTGACGCCGCCAGATAGGCCTGTCCCAGCAGCCCCCTGGGCCCGCGCGCGCGGCGATCGCTACGCCATCATGCCTCGAACCACGTCGGCAGGGGCAGGGGAGGCCGCCCTTGCCGCGAGCGCTGGTGGTTCACGATCGCCTGGATGGCGCGGACGTGGCCGATGGCCGCCTGCCTCTCGTCGGCAAACCGGCGCCGCTGCAGGCGGAAAACCTCCCGCGCCGGCGCCGTCGGGGCCTGGTTGCCCAACGCCACCACTGCCGCCAAGGCCGACAGCTGGACGCTCAGCGGCGCGGGATGGACGCGCAGGGCGTCGGCGCCGGGAGTCTCCTCGCCGGCCAACCTCACCAGGATGGCCGCCAGTTTCTCGCGCCGCGTGGCCACCTCGGCATCTTCATCGGTCCCTCGATCGGTCTGACCACCGGTGGTGTCCGCGGCCGCGGCGTACGGCGGCAGCCACGCGCGCGTGGCCACCACCAGGTCAATCACGTGGCGGAACGTCCCGCGAATCGCCTCGTGGAGCCGGCGCTGGGCCAAGAGCGCGGCCGGGTCCACCCTGTCACCAGGCGGAAGTTTCACGGCAAACGACTGAACCCGTGATAACCCGTCCACGGTGAGGACGGCCCGATAGACGCCGGGCAACACGGGAAGGCCCGGAATGCCGGCCGTGCGCCGGGTCATCGATGGGAGGCCGGCCGTCGCCTCGGCCCTCAGGTCCCAGGCGACCCGATGGAAGCCGGCACCATGGGGCCCGCGGGCCACCGTCCTCACGGGCATTCCGGCGTCATCCTCGATGTAAAGCTCGAGAGCGGCGGCCGGCTCGGCCAGCTCATAACCCAGGAACAGGCCGCCGGCGGGATTCGCCCCGCCCGCCACCCAGTCGGGTTCCCCACTGGGGCTGCGCTCCCAGCGGACTGACTGGGTGGGCAGCACGCGATAGCCCGACGCGGCCCCTCCGCTGCGCCCCCCACCGGCCGCCCGCGGCACCCAGCGCAGGGCATCGGCCGGACGGTAGAGGATCGGTGCGGCTCCCACGGTGCCGGCAGCCCGAGCCCGCCACGGCGCGACGTCGTCCACTACCCAAAACGACCGCCCGTGGGTGGCGGCGACCAGGTCACGCTCGTGGACCACCAGGTCGTAGATGGGCACGGCGGGGAGATTGGCGTTGGCACGCTGCCAGGAGTCCCCCCCGTCGAGAGAGATATAGACGCCCGTCTCCGTGCCGCAGTACAACAGGGCCGGCGCCTCGGGATCCTGCCGGACGACGCGCACCCATTCGTCCGGGGGCAGACCGGCCACCATCAGGGTCCAGTGCCGTCCGCCGTCAGCGGTACGAAACATGTACGGGGCCGGGTCGTCCACTTTGTAGCGGTGCGCGGCCACGTAGGCGGCGTCCGCATCGCGCGCCGACGGTTCGACGACGGACACGCAGCTGTCTGGGGGCAGGCCCTCGGGGGTCCGGTCCTGCCAGGTGGCCCCCCCATCCGGCGACACGTGAACCCGGCCGTCGTCCGTGCCTGCCCACAGCAGGCCAGACCTGCAGGGCGACTCGGCCAGGGCCGACACGGTGCCGTAGTACTCCGCATTCATGGCCTGACCCGTGATGGGGCCTCCCGACGGCCCCATCTTGCTCGTGTCCTGGCGGGTCAGGTCCGGACTGATGCAGGTCCAGCGGTGGCCCTCATCCCGCGTGCGAAACACCACCTCCGCGGCCGTGTACAGCGTTTGGGGATCATGGGGCGACAACACCACGGGAAACGTCCAGGGAAACCGGTGGCGCACCGCCGCCGCCGGCCGGCCGGCCGTCAGCTCGGGCCACGGATGAATCGAACGAAGTTCCCCCGTCGCCTGGTCGTGCCGAGTGAGGGTATTGTAGCTGCCGGCATACACGATGTTGGGGTTGTCGGGGCGCACCGCGATGGACCCGCTCTCGCCGCCGCCCACGTCGGCCCACTCCGCCGCGCTGACAACCCCCCAGCCACTTTGGCTGGGCACGCTGAGCGTGGTGTTGTCCTGCTGGGCGCCGTACACCCGGTACGGCACACGGCGGTCCGTCGTCACGTGATAAAACTGGGCCGTCGGCTGATTGAAGGTGGACGACCACGAGGCGCCTCCGTCGAAGGACACGGCCGCGCCTCCGTCATGTCCGTTGATGAGGCGCTGGGGATCTTGGGGATCGATCCACAGCGCGTGATGGTCCCCGTGCGGGGTGGGCACGACGGCGAAGGTGCGCCCCCCATCGCGGGAGCGTCGGCACTCCAGGTCCAGCACGTACACGGCGTCCGGGTCGACGGGGTCGGCGACGATGTGGTTGTAGTACCACGGGCGTCGCCTGAGGGCCAGCTCCTCATTGGTTCTCCCCCAGTGGGCGCCCTGGTCATCCGACAGAAAAATTCCGCCGTCACGCGCTTCGACCACCGCCCAGAGCCGGCCCGCGCGGGCCGGCGTGGTGGCCAGTCCCACCCGGCCCCACACCCCCCCGGGCAGCCCGGGGGCGGCGGTGATGTCGACCCAGTGGTCTCCGCCATCCTGGGACCGATGCAAACCGGACCCGGGCCCTCCACTGACAAAGGTCCATGGCCAGCGGCGTACTTCCCACAGGGCGGCGTACAGCGTGCGGGGGTCGACCGGGTCCATGGCCAAGTCCACCGCCCCGGCGTCCGGCCCCAAGTGCAGGACGTGCTCCCAGTGGCGCCCGCCATCCCGCGACCGAAACACCCCGCGAGCCGCGTTGGGTCCAAAGGCATGACCCAACGCGGCCACGTAGAGCGTGTGCGGATCGGTCGGGTGCACCAGGATACGCCCGATGTGCTGCGTGTCGTCCAAGCCGAGCGGCACCCAGTGCGCCCCGGCGTCGTCCGACCGCCACACCCCGTCGCCCGGCACCACGTCATTGCGCACACACGCTTCTCCGAGTCCCACGTACATCGTGGCCGGGTCCGCCGGCGCCAGCGCCAGCGCCCCCACCGATGGGCGCCGCAAGGCACCATCCGTCAGATTGCGCCAGGACACGCCCCCGTTGTGCGTGGCCCACACCCCGCCGGCCGCGGCGCCGAAGAAAAATGTCAGCCGGTCCGTGGGATGCCCCACCACGGCCGTGGCGCGGCCCCCCCGGTGCGGTCCGATAAGGCGCCACGGCAGCGCCGGCCACGCCGGCGCGTCCGCTCCCGCCCTACGCCCCATGTTCCGCGAACCATTCCCGCATGAGGTTCAGGCGCTCAAGGCGATGCACCGGGTGGCCGCCTCGCGCCAGGCCATGATGCTCGTTGGGAAAGCGCACCAGGCGCGCGGGCTTCCCCTGGAAGTACAGGGCGGCAAACAACTGCTCGCCCTGCTCAATGGGCACGCGGTAGTCATTTTCCCCATGAATGATCAGCACGGGGGTGTTGATGTCCAGGGCATAGGCGATGGGCGACGCTCGCCAGAAAAACTCGGGGTTCTCCTGCGCCGTGAACCCATACTGCAGCCGGCGGTTTTTCCCCGCCAGGTCGCCGGTGCCGCTCATCGAATAGAGATTGTTGGGCGCCGCCTCGGAGCAGGCCGCGCGAAACCGATTCGTGTGGCCCACGATCCAACTCGTGAGATAGCCTCCGTAGCTGCCTCCGTTGACGGCCAGCCGGTTGGGGTCGACCGCCGCGTCGCGGGCCAGTCCCGCATCCACGGCCGCCAGCACGTCTTCGTAGTCCACGACCCCCCGCGCCATGCCCAGCGAGCGGGCCCAGTCCTCATCGCGGCCCGAGCTGCCCCGCGGGTTCGCCATAAACACCGTGTAGCCCTGGGCGCACCAGTACTGCATCTCGTGGGAAAAGCCGTAGCCATACTGGGCGAAGGGGCCACCGTGCAGCTTCAAGAGGCCCGGATGGGTTCCGCCGTCGGGAACGGCAAGCGCCGGCGGCCGCATCATCCAGCACGAGACCAGCGCCCCGTCCGCACTGGCTGCCGTATAGGGTTCCATCTCCACCAGCGCGACCTCGGCACACCACCCATCGTGAAGGTGCGTCAGCCCCGTCGGCTGGGCTTCAGCGCTCCAGGCTTCTCGGTAAACTTCCGGCGGCCGCATGGGTGTGGAGCTGACCGTGACGCCCCACGTCCCGTCCCGCGCCAGGTCAAAGGCGGTCACCTGGCGGTGCCCGACCCCCACCCGTTCCGGCGCCGGCGCGCCATCGGCGCCCCCCAGTGCAAAGTGCCACACGTCTGTGGTCCCATCGTCCTCCGCGAGCGCATAGATCCCCTGGTGGTCCGGCGCCCACTGGGGGCGTCCGATGACGTGGCGGTCCCAGGACCCCGCCAGCCGCCGACGACCGCTGCCGTCGGCATTCATCACCCAGAGGCGCCCATGGGACGGGGTGCTGTCGCGCCGCGTCGTGCCGACGTAGGCGATGTGGCAGCCGTCCGGGCACCACACCGGGTCGTGCACGCCTCCCTCCGTGGCCGTGAGCTGAATGATGGACAAATCGTCCAACCGCACAGCAAACACGTCCTGGCCCACGTCGTGGTCCCGCGCGTCATGGCGAGCCGAGACAAAGGCGATCTGCGTGCCATCGGGTGACCATGCCGGCTGCGTGTCGCTGTAGGGACCGGCCGTCAGAGCGACGACGTCACCGGAGGTGTCAACCCGGAAGAGATGAAACCGTCGGTCGTAGGTGTATCCTACGCCATTCAGACGATACGGCATGCGGTCAATGACGCGGGCCGGTTCAGGCTGTCGATCGTCCTTGGGGCTCCAGGGCTCACCCGAGGCCGCCACGACCACCACGGCCTCTCCGTCCGGAGCCCAGGAGAAGTCTTCCACGCCCCGGCTGAGTCGCGTTAGGGGCCGGGCTTCGCCGCCGGACGATGCCAGGAGATAAACCTGCGCCGGCATCCCGCTGCGCCGGGACAGAAAGCCCAGCCACCGTCCGTCGGGCGACCAGCGCGGTCGGCGGTTGCCTCCAGTGGCGGTCCACGGCGAGGCCTCCGTCCGGCCAGGGTCCGCGACAAATATGTTCGATGCCGGCTCTCGCTGCCCGTGCACCGGAATCGACGCCACGTAGGCCACGCGCTCGGTTCCCGGCTGCACCACCGCGTCGCCCACCGCCCACAACCGGAAAATATCCTCGGCGACAACGGCCCGACCACTGGGGTTCATACGCGGCCTCCTTAGCTTGACACGCGAAAGCCAGCTTCCGGCTGCGGCCGGCACGGCACTCCCGCGTAGACAATTTGTCTAACACTGCGAAGAGGATAGGCGGACCCCGTCACGCCGTCAAGGTGCTTGGGGCTTGGGTCGCGCGCGGCTCAGCAAGGTGTGGGCCGCCGTCCGCCCACGTGGTATCATGATGCGCGATCCGCCGCCATGAGGAAGACCAGTAGCCAACCGCCGTTCGCTGTAGAGAGCCGCCTGTCGCTGCAAGGGCGGCGCGAACGTTTGGTGAAGACCCTTCGGAGCGGCCGCCTCCCCGAAACGGGGGAGCTTGAGGCCCGCGTCCGCGGGCGAAGTGCGGTGGCACCACGGGAACCTCCTCGTCCGCACCCCGAGGACAGACTGGGGGGCTTGCTGTGAACCGCACGTTAATTGCCAACCTGCCCGACCATGTGGGCGAAACGGTCCGCGTGCAGGGATGGCTGCATGCCACGCGGGCTTTGGGGCGCACCAACTTTGTCCTGTTGCGCGACCGATCCGGCGTGGTCCAGATCCTCACGCCTCCCGACGACGCTCGGGGCCTGCCCCCGCGAGAGAGCGTGCTGGACGTCGAGGCCCAGGTGGCGCGGGACGCCCGCGCGGCCCTGGGGGTGGAACTGCATTCCCCGGTGCTGAGGATAGTGGCGGCGGCGGCCGCTCCCCCCGCCGTGGACTTGGCCAAGCCGGACCTCACGGCCTCCTGGCCGTTTCTGCTGGACCATGCCCCCGTGTCGCTGCGCCATGCCAGCCGGCAGGTTGCCGCGCGGCTGTCCGCGGCGCTGGTGCAGGGCTTTCGGGCCGCCCTGCAGTCCGAAGGGTTTGTGGAGGTGTTTACGCCCAAGGTCCTGGGGACGGCGACCGAAGGGGGCGCCAACGTCTTTCAGCTGGATTACTTTGGGCGGCCGGCGTTTTTGGCGCAGAGCCCACAGTTTTACAAGCAGATGCTGGTGGGCGCCTTGGAGCGGGTGTACGAAGTCGGCCCCGTGTTCCGCGCGGAGCCCCACGACACCGTGCGGCACCTGTCGCAGTATACGTCGCTGGATGTTGAACTGGGATTCATCGAGAGCTGGCGGGACGTCGCGGGCGTGTTGCAGCGGGTCATGGCGGCCATGATGACGCACGCCCAGCCGGCGAACCCCGGCGTGGCGGTCCCCCCCGTGCCCGATCCCCTGCCGGTCGTGCACTTCGCGGACGCGCTCGAAATGCTGGGGACCGCGCTGGGGGCCAATCTCGCCGCTGAGCCCGATTTGGCGCCCGCGCATGAGCGGTGGCTCTCCCGGTGGGCCGAGGAGGAATACGGCTCGGCTTTTCTGTTGGTCGTGGGGTACCCCCTGGCCCACCGCCCGTTCTACACCCACCCGGATCCGGAGCGCCCCGGATACTCGGCCGGCTTTGACCTCCTGTTTCGCGGCCAGGAGATTGTGACGGGTGGTCAGCGTCTCCACCGCTATGCGGACTACCTGGCGGCGCTGACCCAGCGCGGTTGGGACCCGACGCCCTACGCAAGCTATCTGGAGGCGTTTCAGACAGGGATGCCACCCCATGGCGGGTTTGCCATTGGCCTGGAGCGCGTGGTGCAAAAACTTGTGGGTGCTGCCAACGTCCGCGAGGTGTGCCTGTTTCCCCGGGACGTGCACCGGCTCGTCCCGTGAGGCGGAGGGCGCGCCCCAATCCAGGGCGGCCCCCCGCGTGCTAGTCCTGACGGTCCGGACTCTTCGACTCGGGCACGGACTTGGCATCGGTCTGGGCCTTGCGGCGGGCACGCGCCTGTCCGCTGGGCTGGCTGAGATCGATGCCCAATTCCTGCGCCACCTCCTGTTGAAACCGCTCGGTGGTGAACGACTTCAACGTCTTTTTCGCCATCATGTGCCTCCCTCCTCACTCGGCTAGTGTCCCCGGCCGCGGCGCCCGCCCCGAGGACACATGTTGACAGCGGCGCGACAATTGCACTGAATTGCGTCGGGGATCCAGCGCGGCGCGAAGGAGGAGACGCCATGGGACACGAGGCGACGAACGCGTTTCAGGACTGCACGATGCCCGATGCCGCCGCGGTGTTCCCCGACGGGGTGGTCACGGGCGCGGAATTTATCGGCTGCCGCTTTGGCCATCGGGACTGGTCAAGCGTCCGGACCGCCCGCAGCCGCTTTGTGGACTGCGATTTCACCGAAACCGCCTGGAACGCCTCGGTGCACGACACCAGCGCCTTTATCCACTGCCGGTTTCGCGGCACGAACCTATTTGCGGCCACCTTTCGCGACTGCAAGCTGACCGGGTCCCGCTTCGAGGAGGCTCGCTGGGCCGCCGCCGCCCTTTGTCGCGGCGACTGGTCCTACACCGCGCTGCGCAACGTGGCCTGGGCAGGATTTGACCTCACCGGGGTGAAGCTGGTGGAGGCGGACCTCACCGGGGCGCATCTGGAACGCGCCGTGCTGCGCGACGCCAATCTGGAGCGGGCGATGCTCGATGGCGTCCGGTGGGCCGGGGCGGACCTCCGCGGCGCCAACCTCAGTGAGGTAAGGTTGGCGACCCTGGATTGGCACGGCGTGCGCATCGACGTGTCCCAGGCTTTGCTCCTGGCGTCGTCCCTGGGCGCCCAGCTGGAATAGCGGCCTCAGGCGTCGAGCCGCTCGCCATTCAGGTGCATCACACGACGAATCGCCACCGGGGGTTCCAGCATCGCCGACACCGTGCAGTAGCGCTCGGCGGACAGCGTGACGGCGCGCTCCAGCTGCGCCGGCGTGCAGTCCGGCGACGTCAGCCGATAGTTCACGGTCACATGCTCGAAAATCTTGGGGTGCGTCTCGCGCCGGTCGGCGTCGGCGTCCATGTCGAACGCCTCCACCGTCACGCGCATCTTCTGCAGGATCGACAGCACGTCGATGCCGGTGCATCCCATGAGCGAAATTAGGGTCAGCTCCGTGGGGCGAAAGCCCCGGTTCTCTCCCCCCGCGTCGGGGGACGAATCCACCACCACCCGGTGTCCCGACTCGGCCGTGCCCTCGAGCGCCATGCCGGAAAGCCATGTCATCTGTGCCTTGGCCATCGCTTATCGCTCCCTTAACAGATCATGCTGCGACTCCCACGCAATGGGTTCCCAGGGCATCGCCGGCGATGGCTCCCACGCGGGATGCGCCTCCACCGCCGCCGCCCGGTCGTCCTCCGTCCGATAGCACCGCTCCCACCGGTCGCAGTCGAGGCAGTGGAGCGCTGGCTCCCGCGGGGGCAGGACGCCGTCCTCCGCCCAGCGCCAAGCCTGCTGCACCCGGGCCACCACCCAGTCGGCGAACGGGCTCCCGGCGGTCTGCCGGGCAACCAGCCGCCCACCCGCCGGCGCGCGTTCGTCCACCACCAGCACCCCATGGGAAAACGGACGGGGCGGACACGCCAAATAAAGCGCCAGCTGCGCCCAATGGGACACCACCGGGCCTTCCTGGCGCATCTGGGCGAAGCGCGCGGGGTTGACGGTCTTGTACTCCAAGGGCACCGCCTCGGCCCCTTCCTGGATCACGGCGTCGATGCGCCCCGCCATCAGGAGTCTCGGGTCGCGAATCGTCACCTCAGCCTGCACCAGGAGCCCACGGTCCGCCAGCTCCTGCTGAAACTGCCGGTGCATGGCGGTGCCCGCGGCCATGCGGACACGGGTGTCCTCGTCCAAGCGCCGTCCAAAGCCCAACAGGCCCATCGTGGCGTAGCGCAGACAACCCCCGGCCTGGGACGCGGCGAGCGAGCGCGGCCGGCGGCGCGCCCGCGCTCCCTCAGGCGTACGACTCTCCCGGCTGGAGCGCCACCACCCGCGCGCGGTCCCCTACCAGATCCGCCAGCGCCGCCGGCGTCCCCGTCAAGGGCGGAAACGTGCCGTAGTGCATCGGGATCACGACTTGGGGCTCAAGCAGCCGAACCGCGTACGCCGCCTCCTTGGGCGCCATGGTGAAGTGCCCCCCGATGGGCAGCAGCGCGATGGCCGGAGCGTACAAGTCGTGGATCAGGCGCATGTCGGAAAACACGTTCGTGTCCCCCGCGTGATACAGGGTGAGCCCATCTTCCAACTCCACCACGAATCCGGCCGCCTCTCCGCCGTACCGCTGGCCCTCCGGTGTCGCGATGCCGCTGGAGTGCACCGCTTCCACCATCGTGAGGCGAAGGCCCGCCACCTCCACGGTGCCCCCCTTGTTCATCCCGATCGTGGCGGGGGCGCCTTCCACGTCCTGCAGGTAGCTGGCAATTTCATAGTTGGCCACAATCGGCGCGCCGGTGCGCTGGCCGATGGCGGCCGCATCTTCCATGTGGTCCGAGTGTCCATGCGACACCGTGATGACATCCGCGGCGTCGATGTGCCGGAGCGTGTCCGGACACATGGGGTTGTGGGTCAGGAACGGGTCCATCACCAGTCGCCGACCCCGAGACGTCTCGATCAGAAATGCGGCATGCCCCAGCCACGTGATGCGTGTGCCGTTCAACGCGATGCCCTCTGCGTTGGCCATCCGTGTGCACCCTCCTCGCACAATATCGGCCGCCGGGTCCGCGCGCACGCCACCCGGGGCCGGACGCCATTATGGTGGGCCAGTGTGAGACCGGCGTCAACCGATTCGCACCCACCCCTTGCCATTTTGCGAAGCGGCCCTGTGCGCTCAGGGGTTGGACAGCCACTCCATCAGGCGCACGCGGTTGCCCTCCGGGTCCACCACGACGGCTTGCAGCAGGGGGCCGTCCACCTCCGGCCCCTCGACCCGCTCATCCGCCGCGCGCAGGCGGTCGACCACCTGCATCACGGGACACGCCAGGTACACCGCCCCGCGGTCCCACGCTCCCCCAAAGGCTACTTCCGCCAGCGCGTCCACACCCTGCAGCGCCAGGGCGGCACCGCCCACGAAGGTGAACTGCACCCACGGATCCCGTGCCAGTCCGGCCGCCGTGCGCCGCCGATCGGGCGGCTGACCCAGGAGCCTCTCGTACCAGGCGGCCATCCGCGGCAAGTCGCGGACGCGCACCACCGCATACGCCAACTTCACGGGGCACCTCCCCGCCCGCCACCGGTCCCGACGCTTCGCGTGCCGGCCCGCGGGTCCCTCGGTGATCCCGAGCTTAACATTCCCTTGCCCGTTCGGGTCGGGTCAGCGGCTATACTGGTGCTATGAGCACCGCCAAGCCCGTCGTGGCCGTCGTCGAGGACGAACCCGCGCTCCGCCAGCTGCTGGCCGCGTACCTCCAGCGCGCGGGCTTTGCCGTGCAGCTTTACGAAGATGGGGCCACGGCCCTGGCGGGTCTGCGCGACTCCACCCCCGTGCTGGTCATCCTGGACGTCCTATTGCCCAAGCTGGACGGTTTTTCGGTACTGGAGCGCCTTCAGAACGATGGGGCGGCGCCGCCCGTGCTGCTGTTGACCGCCAAAAGCACCGAGGCGGACCGGCTGCGCGGACTGCAGCTCGGCGCGGACGACTACGTGACCAAGCCGTTTTCCCCCGCGGAGGTGGTGCTGCGCGTGGAGGCGATCCTGCGGCGTGTGCGGGGCGGGCCGCCGGCGCCCCGCACGCGGACGGTGGCCGGCATCACGGTGGATGAGGACCGGCATCTCGTGGAGGTGGCAGGCCAGCCCATCACGCTCACCCCCACGGAATTTCGCCTCCTGACGCTCTTGATTCACCGCCCGGGCTGGACCCTCACGCGCCAGCAACTGCTGGATGGGGCCGTCGGAACAGACTTTTTAGGCTATGACCGCAACGTGGACGTGCACGTCGCGAACCTGCGCAAGAAGCTGGGACTCCGCCCAAGCCCCATCCACACGGTGTACGGCGTCGGCTATCGCTTCGAGATCCCCGAAGACGGCGGTGGCGGCGGCGTGGCCCCGCCGCCGTCATGAGCGGGGCGGCGCCGCGCCGCCGCCTGTCGCTCTGGGCGCAGCTGTTTCTGGCCGCCATGGCATCGACGGCGGTGGCCCTGGGCGTCGTGGGGCTGTTCGTCCAGCATGCCACCGCGAGCCAGCTAACCGCATACAACCATCGGCGCAGCCTCGCGGTCGTGCATCGGGTGGGCGGGGCGCTGGCCGAGCAGTACCGCCGTCAGGGGGAGCCCGGCCTCCAGGCGGCGGCCACGCACTACGCGACGCTGCTGGGCAGCGTTATCACCATCGAAACCGGGTCGGGCCACGTGCTGTACCGCGCGCAACCCCTGGCGGGCGGGCGTCACGGCGGCTCGACCGTCGCCACCACCGTGCGGCTCTACGCCCTCGGCCCTCGCATTCGGGTGGTGCTGTCGCACCTGCCCACCCTGGGACCGCGCCTGTCCCCCGTGATCCGGAGCTTGCTGTCATCGCTCCTGGTCGCGTCGCTGGTGGGTTTTCTAGCCTCGCTGCTGCTCTCGAGCCTGGTCGGGGACCGCATCGTGCGGCAGCTCCAGCACATTGCGCAGGGAGCGCGCCGCTTAGGCGCGGGCGAGTGGAGCTACCGCGTGGCGCCCGAAGGACCGGCGGAGGTACGCGCGCTGGCGGAAGACTTCAACCGCATGGCCAGCGCCCTGGAATCGGGCGAGGGGGACCGCCAGCGCCTCATGGCGGACGTGGCGCATGAGCTGCGCACGCCGCTGGCCATCCTGGAGGGGTACCTGGAAGCATGGCGCGAAGGGGTGGACATCCCCGGCGCCGACCCCCTGGCCGTGGCCCAGCAGCAGGCCCGCATTGTGGCGCAGTTGGTGGATGAACTTCAGGACATGGCGCTGGCCGACGCCCACCAGCTCGACCTCCAGCGATCCGAAGTGGACCTGGCCCGGCTGGCCGTGGAGGTGGGCACGGAGTGGCAGCGGTCGGCAGACCAGCGCCACATCCACCTCACGGTAGACCAGGTCCCCGTTCCCTCGGTATGGGGCGACGCCCGGCGTCTGCGCCAAGTGCTGGGCAACCTGGTGGGCAACGCCGTCAAGTACACCCCGGATGGTGGGCGCGTGGCCCTTCGCGTCGAGCCCGATGCCGAAGCCCGGAGCGTACGGCTCACCGTGGCCGACAACGGGCCCGGCATTGCCCCGGAGCACCAGGCGCATGTGTTTGACCGCCTGTATCGGGTGGACTCCTCGCGAAGCCGCGGCACCGGCGGGTTTGGCCTGGGGCTCGCCATTGCGAAAGAGCTGGTGGAGCTGCACGGCGGCCGCATCGGGGTCGAATCGACGCCGGGACAGGGCGCGACGTTCTTCGTGGTGCTGCCGGAGGGACCGCTGGGCGAACCCCCGGCCCCGCCGCCCGGCGGGCCTGCGTCGAGACAATCTTAACGCGCGCTTTACCATCACTTGACAATGTCTTAATCCCCCCGGGGGACGATGCGCGTGGAGGTGACACGGTTTGCAGCATTCGAACGAACCTGACCGCAGTAAGCGCCCCGCAAGCCAAGTCCAGCGCACCCTCGGCGCGCTCCGCCGCCGATGGGCGCTCGTGGCCGTGGGCGTCGGCACCGCCGCCGCCGTCGCCATCGGAGGCGCGGTTTTTGCCGCCAGCCCGTCAAGCGCGTCCTCGGGCTTCTGGGCGCAGCTGGCCGGCAAGCTGGGCGTCTCAACCACGACCCTTCGGAGCGACGTCGCCAGTGTCAAGTCCAGTCAGTTTCAGACCTACGCGAAGGCGCACCATTTGACCGCCCAGCAGACGGCGCGGGGCATGCGCCGCATCGCGCATGCCCAGTGGCGCGTGGTGGCCGCACATCGGTGGTGGGCGCGGGCATTCCGTCCTATAATGTTGCACACGACCGCGACGACGCTGCACATGACGCCCGGCGCCGTACACACGGCCCTCAAGGGGGGCACCACGCTCTCGCAGTTGGCGACCCAGCACGGCACCACCCCGGCGGCTCTGCAGCAGGCGCTCCAAAGCGCGGTGGACGCTCGGCTGTCCAAGCTGGTCGCGGCCGGTAAGATGTCGGCGGCCCGCCAGGCCCGCATTCAACAGGCCGTCGCCCGCATGCTGCCCCACGTGATGAGCCGAAAGTTCTAAAGGTCGGGACGGGCTACGGGTGGCCGTCGGGCCACCTGACCCGATCGCCGGAGGCGGACCCCGCCTCCGGCGATCGTTTGATCCGTGACGAGCCCGGCCGGGCGCCCGCAGCCGACCTGCACGCCCCCACGACCAGCCCCGAATCCCCGCCCGTCAATGCGCCACCCGTGGTAAGGACCGCGAGGCACCTCGCCATTCCCGACTCGCCGTGATCCCGGAAATCATTTGTCGGATGGCAGCCACCACCGTGCATCGTGTGATATACTCCACGCGGTGACGCAATCCACCCGTTGCAGTCTTTACTTGTATCTGCCTTTCTCCCCTATATTCCGGGCTCCCTGCCCGATTGGCTCGCATTATGGGCTCGCCATATGGAGTGCGTGCGGTCGTGGGGAACCCGGGAAGGGGTGTCACGTGCC
>JAJYPH010000281.1 GCA_021795575.1 Bacillota bacterium | reverse complement strand
TGCCCCCGTAACGGGTCGCCGTGCACCTTCGACCCCTCGCGACAATTCCCCATGGGCGCCCCCCGGCCGATGGGGAATTTTCCGCGCTGAAACTGGGGAAAACCCCTTGACGAAATACAGCTTGCATCCGCTGATACGACAGGGCCTTGTGCTGGGACGCATCGGCGTGGATCTTCGACCCGTCCACGGCGCCCAACTGCCAGCCCACCAGCCCCAGCTCCGTCGCCAGCAACACCACCTGGGCCATCCACCCCGGGATCTCCGGGGCGCATTGCGCCCGAAACGTCGCCAGCACACTATGGCGCGGGCGTTCCCCGCGGGCCAGCCACAGCATCGGCAGGTCTTCTGCACACGCCCGCGCCATCTTGCGTGAGCTGATCCGCTGGGTCAGGTACCCGTAGATCAGCACCCGCAACAACAAGGCCGGGTCATACGGCGGCGCGCCCGCCCCCGCTTGGTGATAGCGCGCGCGGACGGCGCGCAGATCGAGGCGCGTCACGACGGCGTCCACGACGCGCGCGAGATGGCCCGGGGGGACCCACTCATCCATGCGGGGGGGCAAAAGCCAATCCTGGTCGAGGCGGTGGCCCGCGCGAACGTGCATCGCATACGCTCCTCCGGCCGTATCGTGGTACTCCGGTCCTTCGCCATCTTCTCTCCTGTTTCCTGCCCTTCACCCCGCTACAGCTGAATTATTGGACAGGCTCCTGGCTGGCGACGCCGCTGGGATCGTTCTTCTTCACACCCCCGTCGATTGGGGTGACGGCGACGGGATGACGTTGCTGTGGGACCCCGCAGCGGACCTGCTGAGCGACGGCGGCGAGACGGCGTTTCGGCTCTGGGCGTTTGGGGAGGCGCCCGACGATGCCTGTGCGGCGTATGCCGTGTCGCCGGTGGAGCCTTCCTCTTGGGGTTTGGCGGTTCGCCATCCCACTTTCGTGGCCTCAGCGTAGGCGCTCCTCCGCGTCATGTAGGCGGCGGACACATGGCTTCGCCCTCGCTCCTTGCCAGGCCCGGTACGTACCTAACGCTATCAGCGCTGTTGGCTATGGACACCCGCGACTGACATATTTTATCGCCTGCGCTTGACTTTCCCAGGGGCGAGACCGATGCTCCCATTGACCAGACCTTGGTCTAAGGAGGGCGCCTCATTGAATACCCTAGCAAACGGACTTCGCATCTTTGCCGTGGCCGCCGTCATCGCAGTCACCGCGGGACTATCATCTCCGGTGTGGGCCGCCTCGCCGCAGGTGGCGACATACACGTACATCTGGAAAATTACTTCCGTGGGAGGCACGTACGTCAACAACGGCTTGTGGAACGCCTGTGTGACCGTGAAGGCGGCCCCCTATCCGCAGGCGCCGACTTGCTACCTCACGTCGGGTGTTAGTGTCAGCAACTACGTCACGGGTACTGTGGAAGTGCCGGACTCCACCTTGTCTGCGGCCGTTGGATGGACCGTAACCTGGTCTGGCAGCATATCGGTGTCGGACAAAGTGTCTGTGCCCGCACATCAAGGCGGAACCATCAAGTGGTCGCGAACGTTCTACAACCGCAACGTCACGCAGGAACAGTATCTTGTGTTGCAACAGACCGGCGCGGAATGGGCCACGGGTAACTATGCTCATGCCACACCGCGGCGGTTCCGGGACATTTCGTTTCAGTTTTTCCCAAGCTGACAACCCGAGGTGAGTGCACTGATCCGACGAATTGCAATGGCTGTGGTCTTCTTGGCGCTCTTGGTGGGGCTGGCGATCGGCCTGAGCCATGCTCGGCCGGCCCCCGCCCCGCGACCCGTGTCGCCTGAGCTCTGGGTGCAATCGGCTTCAAGCGGAAGTCTTGTTTTGGAGCGCGGAGTCGCCAGTGCGGCGGCTCCTACAATCCCCTTCGTGGTGAGGTCATCGCAAGGTAATCCCTTCCTGGGGTGGCAGGTACGCCTCGGATTCCCTGGGACCTCCCTCTCGGCGGCCGACGCTGCCTTTTCCTCGAGCCCGTCTCAGAGTCCATTTCTTGTACCTATGACGCTGGCGCCTCAATGGATAACCTCTCACCTTGGTCAACAAACCGTGGGACATCTGACGGTTGACCTTTATCGTCAGGAGGGTTACCGGACGATTCCCGAAGCTGTGGTGACTCTAGGGCCATGGAGAGTTTTTACGGTCCAGAAGTTTTCCGATATTCTTAAGATTGGGCCGTCTCGCGTGGGTGTTTCGTTTCACTCCTTTCCTCCGATAGGATTTAACCACTACAACACTTCTCTTACCAACTCGACGTCCTCTCCGGTTCTGGTGTTGGCCATTCACTTCAACTCGCCTGTGGTAAAATTTCGCGATGTGCGGTTCACGTTGGGTGGATCCACGTCTAAAACTTCCCACCCATGGCCGCAGGAGGGCATCTTTTTGCCGCCGGGCCGAGTGTTGATCGTGACAGGTCAATTAACCTACGTGGCTGGTTTCAGCGGGTGGGGCTTTAGCCAGCCCTATGTGACGCTGAGCGGGGGAGGCATCGAGCCTTTGTTTTTGTTCCAATTTTCGCGTGATCATGTAACGTTGCGCCACGGCGGCTGGGTACAAGTTTCTCTGCGCCACTGACGGCATCGTTCGCGTGTACCCGAGCCGTACTCGAGGCGCTGGACTACTTCCGATCGACCGAAGGTCTCGGCCCATTCATGCTACTCAACAACTGGACCTCATTGACTCCGGTCGAACAGATGTTTGTGCTGACGAACTTGGAGCGCGTGGCGCGGCACGAGAGCCCGGTCCCGGGGATGACCGCCGTGTTGAACGCTGCGGCCCTCGTAGGGGCCGAAAAGGAGTTGGATCCGCTCGGACCCAACGGCACCTGGGCATCGAATTGGGCTGGAGAATTGTCGCCGCTGGCCAGCGACTATCTTTGGATGTACGACGACGGGTGGGGCGGCAGTCGTGCCCAAACCTCCAATATCGACTGTACCTCTGCGACCGCGTCGGGGTGCTGGGGCCATCGCCACAACATCCTGGCCAAGTGGCACCGTGTGTTCATGGGTCCTAACCCCAATACCGTTTACTTAGAGATGCACGGGGTGGTAGGATGGTCCAGGGGGATTATCTTGCCGCGGAGTGGATGGCGCAAACCGCCGCCGGGGGCCCGGTTAACCGATCATGTGGCCTTAGGCGTGCTGACCCAGACCGTGCCGCCCGCCCTGGTGGACGCGGTGGTGGCGGCGACGGGCCGGCAGGAGCAACGGCACCGGCTCCTGCCGGCCCGCGTCATGGTGTACTACGTCTTGGCCTTGGCGC
>JAJYPH010000280.1 GCA_021795575.1 Bacillota bacterium | reverse complement strand
CGCTTCGCCGGGCTATGCTGAAGTGGCTGAAGGCGGTGAAGTCATGGCAGGAGGGCGTATGCGCGAAGCTGCCGCGCGTGACACGTGGGTGCGGCCGGATGGCCGCACCGTCCGGTACTACCAGGTGGATGAGCCGCTGCCCGACAAACGTCCGCTGGCCGTGGTGACGGGCGCCGACACGTATGTCGGGCGAGCGCTGGTGCAGTCTCTTCACGGGGACGGCCAGCCCGTGGCCGCCCTGTCGACCGCGCCGCTATCGCTGGCTGTCCCCAGCTTCGTGGGGACGGCCGGCTTTGGCCCGGCATGGGAGGCGCTGCTGGCGGCCCATGAGGTACGCATCGTATACCACTGCACCCGTCGGCCAGGCCCGGCCTGGGGATGCAGCCCCACCCGGCGGCAGGAGGCAGCGGCCTGGGAGGTTCATGTCGCTGACACCCTCGCCCTGCTGCGCCGCTGGGCTGACCAGCCGCCCGCCCTCGTCCTGCTGTCTAGCGCCGCTGTCTACGGCGACGGAGCGTCTGGCGCGGTCGCCGAGGACCGATCCCTCGCGCCCGTTTCCGCCTGGGGCCACAGCTTGGCGGCGGCCGAGGCGCTCGTGGCCAACTTCGCGCCCCGCCACGTGATGCTGCGCTTGTTTGAGGTTGTGGGCTCTGACCCCGTGGGCCGCGTGGCGGATGGCCCGGACATGCCCTGGACCCAGTTGGCCCGGGGCCAGGCGGTGACAGCGGTGCCTGAGCGCACGGACTACGTCGCCCTGGACGCCGTGGTCACGGCGCTGGTGAGAGCCGGCCGGCATCTCACCGATGGGGGCGAGCCCCTGACCCTGAATCTCGGCACCGGGCTTGCCACCAACCCGGCCGCCCTGGCCGCCGCGTTTTCTGCCCCCGTTCCCTCCGCCCTGGTCGGAAAGGGCCTGGTGGCCGACCCCTCGCGTATGCGCAACGCGTGGGGATGGGTGCCGCCCGCCCCGCCGCTGCCCGCGCTGGCGCGGGCGAGCCGGGCGGCCCTCGCCGCGGAGGCCCTGGCCCATGATTAACCTCGTGGCCGACCCGCTGACGGGCGATTGGGTGAGCCTGGCGGATGCGCGCCAGGAACGTCCCCTGACGGCGCCAGGGCAATCCACCTGCCCGTTTTGCCCCGGTCCCTCGAGCGAGGTGGGCTCCCCCCCGTTTCACGTCGCCGTGTTTCCCAACCGGTACCCCGTATTCGACGGGCCGGGTGCGGCCGAGGTGGTGGTGTACTCCCCGCGCCACCACGATGACCTGGGCTATCTCACGCCTGCGCACGCCCGGCTGGTGTGGGAGGTGTGGCGGGACCGCTCCCAGGCCCTGGCCGCCCGCCCCGATGTGGAGACGGTCTTCGTCTTTGAAAATCGGGGCCGGCGCATCGGCGCCACCATCGACCATCCCCACGGTCAGATTTACGGCTACCCCTACGTGCCGCCCCGCCTCGCCCAGGAGCACCGTGCGCTCCACCGAGCCTGTCTCCTCTGTGAGCTGAAGCCGTGGGCCCTCATCATCGCCGAGTCCCCCCACTGGCAGTTGGCCGTACCGCAGGCGATGCGCATGCCGTACCAGTCGGTGCTGGTGCCCCGGCGGCACCTGGATGGGCTGGGCGCACTCAGCAGGGAAGAATTGGCGAATGGTGCGGCTATGCTGCAGCAGGCGTATCGTGGTTATGATCACTTGATGGGGTTTCGTGCGTCGCTGGCCATGGGCGTGCATCAAGCGGCGCGAGGACACCTGCGCCTGGAGTGCCTGCCCATCGAGCGCGGCCAGATGCGACAAAAATATCTGGCCGCGTCCGAATTGGTGATGGGCGCCTTTGTGACCGACATTCCCGCCACCGTGGCCGCCAATCGGCTCGCGGCGGCATTGCGAGCGGCATCGCGTCCGCCAGCCTGCTCGAGGGATCTGGCGGACCTGACGGATCTGACGGATCTGAAGGAGCCAGAGTCATGACCATTCGCGCCGACATCGTCCGGGCCCACTTCCACGACCACTTTGGTGAATGGCCGCTGGCGGTGTTTCGGGCGCCGGGCCGCGTCACCCTGATCGGGGACCACACGGATTATCAGGGGGGATTGGCCCTGTCGATGGCGCTGCCCACGGCCACGTGGGTCGCGGCGGGTCCCCGCCCCACCCTGACGGTCCAGGCCGGCAGCGACTACGAAGGGGCGTGGTTCGACGGAACGGTAGCCGAGCTGCGCGAACGGGCGCAAACCCGCCCGGTGTCGGGATGGGCCGGGTGGCTGGCGGCTGTGTGGAGTGTGCTCCCCAGCACCGCCGGCGCCAACCTCTGGGTCGAGAGTGACCTGTCGGTCGGAGCGGGCCTTTCGTCCTCGGCGGCGCTCACGCTCGGGCTGTTGGCGGCATTGCAGGTGCTGTCGGGCCAGCCCATTGCCCTCCCGGCGCTGACCCGCTTGGCACAGCGGGTCGAAAACGAGTACCTGGGCGTACCCTCCGGCCTGTTGGATCAGCTGAGCATTGCGATGGCGCAGCCGCGGTCGGCGTTGCTGATCGATGCGGCCGCCCAGTCGGCTCGGCCGGTGGCATTTCCGTATCCGGACGCGGGCTACCGGGTGTGGATTGTCGACACCCAGAGCCCGCGCACTTTGCAGGCGGCGGGCTACCGCCAGCGCGTCCAAGAGGCCGCCGCCGCCGCGACCGCCCTTTCGCTCCCGACCCTCGGCACCGCGTCCGAGGGAGACGTCGCGCGTCTCACCGACCCGCTCCTGCTCCGCCGCGCACGCCACATCGTCACCGAGAATGCGCGGGTGCAGGCGGCGGTCGACGCGGCGGCGCACGGGCGCTGGGCACACGTGATGGCGCTGTTTAACGACAGCCACGCGTCATTGGCGGAGGACTACGAAGTGTCCACGCCGCGCCTGGACCAAACCGTCGCGCGGCTCCGGCAGCTGGGGATCGGGGCCCGGGTGACCGGCGCCGGCTTCGGTGGCTCCATCGTGGCCATGGGGCCGGCCGCGCAGGAACCTGACCTTCTGGCCAACCTCACCGCCCTGTACGAGCAGGAAGGCTGGCCACCGCCTGCCACCCGCCCCATCCTTTACCCGAACGGCGGTCTGATGCAGGTCGGGGGCTAACCCCAATACCGTTTACTTAGCGTCGTGGTTGGTGGTAGGATGATCCTGGGAGGGGATCATGATGCCGCGGAGGGGATGGCGTAAACCGCCGCCGGGCGCCCGGTTAACCGATCATGTGGCCTTAGGCGTGCTGACCCAGACCGTGCCGCCCGCCCTGGTGGACGCGGTGGTGGCGGCGACGGGCCGGCAGGAGCAACGGCACCGGCTCCTG
>JAJYPH010000086.1 GCA_021795575.1 Bacillota bacterium | reverse complement strand
TTCCATGACCCGCGCGTGGTGGCGAAGCTGGCCGAATTTCGTGAGGCCGCGCCAAGCGTGGAAACCCAGGCCGCCGCCGCCTTCCGCTACGTGCGCGACGGCATCCGGCACTCGTTCGACAGCCAGGAGCCGCTGGTCACGATCTCGTCGTGCGATGTGCTGGCGGCGGGCACCGGCATCTGCTTCGCGAAGTCTCATCTCCTCGCCGCCCTGCTCCGCGGGTTGGGCGTGCCGACCGGATTCTGCTATCAGCGGGTTATGCGCACAGGGACACCGGACTCGGGCTACGCGTTGCATGGCTTGAACGCCGCGTTCTTTGATGGCGTGGGCTGGGTCCGCCTCGATGCCCGGGGGGACCGTCCGGGGGTCCATTCGGAGTTCGATCCGTCGCAGGAACACCTGGCCTACACGCTGCAACCGGCGCTGGGCGAGCAGGACTACCCTTACGTCTATCGCCGGCCGCTGCCCGCCGTCTTGGAATCCCTTCGCCGTTCCACCGACACCTTCGAGCTGTTTTATCGGCGACCCGAGCGCATTGAGGCGTTTGAGACCCCGCTCTGACGTGTCCGGCGGGGTCAGCGAAAAACGCGAGCCGAATGCTGGTAGGGCACTTCTGACAGCCCGCTGCGCAGGTTGACGACACGCGCGAGGACAAACAGGAGGTCGGACAGGCGGTTCAAATAGCGCAGGGCGGGAGGATGGACGGTGTTCAGGCGCGCCACGCGCACGGTGTCGCGTTCGGCCCGGCGCACCACCGTGCATGCCAGGTGCAGCGCGGCGCCCGCTGGGGTGCCCCCACGCAGGATGAACTGCTCCAGCGGCGGGAGCGTGGCCTGGTAGCGGTCGATGATCGGCTCGAGGTCCGTCGCGGCCGTCTCGGGCGTCCGGTAGGGATGCACGTCGTCGGGGATCCGTGCCAAGTCCGCGCCCACGTCCCACAGCATTTGCTGAACGGCTTCCAGGTCGCGGCGCACGTCATCCAGGTCGGGGAGGGCGGGGAGCAGGCTCAAGGCCACCCCCACCGCCGCCCCGGCTTCGTCGATGCTGCCGTACGCCGTGATGCGTGGGTGGTTCTTGAACCGCCGTCCCGCTCCAATGAGAGAGGTGCGCCCGGCGTCACCCCCCCCGGGTGTACGTCCAGGGCAGCCGGTCGCCGTTTGCCCGATCGGTCACCGTCATCACTCCTCACCACTGCTTGTGCGGGGTTTGCGCGTGCCCTCACCATACGACCGGCACCTGCGACGCCGTGTGACGTGGCTCACGTTTGCCAGCAGCGGGCGCGGGGTCAGCCGGCGACTGGTAGCCCGTGGCGGACGCGAGCTCAGTGGCCGGGCGCGCCACCGCCTATCGGGGGAACATCGGCGGCTTGGTGCCCGGCGGGTCCAGCCGAGCCTGCAGGGCGGCCTCGTCGACCGTGATCGGTCCCCGCGCCCGGTACGCAATGAGGCCCTCGCGCCGGAGGCGGGTCAGGATGGCCGTCACTTGCTCGCGGGTGGCATACACCTCGGCGGCCCACTCATCGTGGGTCAGCGGGGGCAGGACCACCACGTCGGTAGGAGGACCGACCGCCAGAGCCGTGCGGACGGCGAGACGCCGCAGGACCCGCCGCTCCACATCGTCAAACGCGAGCTCCTGGATGCGCGCGGTGAGTTCAGCCACCCGGTGCATCAAGTATTCCAGCACATCCAACGCGCCAGCCTGGGTGCCGCGCGCATAGGCGAGCAAATCTTCGGCATAGACGGGCGCGACGCGCGATGCCTCCACCGCCGTCGCCGCTTCTTCTCGGTAGCGCACCTCACAAAAGCAAAGCTCGCCGACGATGTCTCCTGGCCCCGCGGTCTGTAGAACCAGTTCACGTCCCCGCCGCGAGGTGACGCTTTCCTGGACGCGACCATCCACAACCAGAAAAAGGTGATCGGCCCGGTCGCCCTGGCGGTAGGGGTGCTCGCCCACGGCCAGCGGTCGGAGGGACCGGCGGACGGTGGCGGCCAGTTGCCGGGCCAGGCCCGTCAATGCCCGACACTCCGCGTGTGTACGCAATTGCATGGGCCGAGTGCGGGACCGCGGGCGGGATCGTGGGGTGGCCCTGTGTTGTGCATCCATCAAACCGCACGGCGCAGTCAGTTGTCCGCGTCGTTGGGCGGACCAGCAGGCCGTGGCTCCTCCCTTCTGCCAAACGGCGATCACGTCGCGGAGGCTGTGCACGCGGCGAAGGCGAGGAGTCCACCGAGTGGGTCCCGACCAGCGGGCCGAGACCGGCAGAGTGCCGCCGAGGGCTGGCCGCGCCCTGGCGCGGCTGGCCGTTGCCTCGACTCCCCGGTTGGCGAGGCCGTAAACCGCCTGAGCCCGACCTTCTTGCCATCATAACGGATCCCCACAACCCGATGCGGAGATTGGGGAGTGCTTGGTCACGCACCCCATCCGGCGAATCCCCACGCGGACTCGGTGTCCGGCTCCTGCTGCTGCGGGGTTCCAGTCCGACGCCCACTTGACACATCGTAGTACGACGCAATACTACTACATATGAGGCGACGACGAATGTCGACCGAGCGGATTCCCGTCACCATAAGCGCAGCCGCCGTGCCGGGTGCCTGGGTGGCCGGGTTTCCTGCAAGCCGGCCGCCGTCGTGGTGTGGATCGGTGACGTGCCCCCGTGATTTCGTGTGCAGGCAGAAGGAGCCGAAAGAGCAGAAAAAGCAGGCAAGCAGAAAGAGGGTTTTCATATGATCACGTATCGCTACGCCATCGTCGGCGGCGGAATGGCCGCTGCGGCAGCCGTGAAGGGAATTCGCCGCCACGATCGGGTGGGCAGCATCGGGCTGTTGTCGATGGATCGCTATCCCCCGTACGACCGGCCGCCGCTCTCCAAGCAATTGTGGACCGGCGAAAAAACCTTGGAACACGTGTGGAGTTACGGCACCGCACGGTCGCTGGCGGTCACCGAGCACCTGAGCACCCAGATAACCCGCCTGGATCCCGCGGCAAAACGGCTGTTTGACCAGCATGGCCGCGAGTACGGCTACGACAAGCTGCTCCTGGCCACTGGGGGGACACCCATCACGCTGCCCACAGACTCCGCGCGGGTCGTCTGCCTGCGCACCTTGGACGACTACCTGGCCATCTGGAGATGGGGACAACCCGGCCAAAGCGTCGTGATCGTGGGCGGAGGCTTCATCGGGGCAGAGTTGGCGGCGGCGCTGGTGCGCCGTGGCGCCACGGTGGCGATGGTGTTTCCGGAGCACGGCATCCTGGGACGCATCCTGCCGCGGGATCTGTCCGATCACGTCACGGCCGGGTATCTGACACACGGGGTCAACGTAGCCGCCGGGGAGACCGTACATCTCATTGAGGACCGGGGCGCCCAGGTCGTCGTCCGCACGGAGCACCGGTCCCTCGAGGGGCAGCTCGTGGTGCTGGGACTGGGCATCCGCGCCAACACGCAACTGGCGCGCGACGCGGGGTTGGCCGTGGACCAAGGAATCGTGGTGAACCAACGGGGGGAGACCAGCGCTCCCGACATCTGGGCCGCGGGCGACGCCGCCGAGATCCCGGCTCCCAGCCTGAACCGTACGGTGCGGGTGGAACATGAAGACAACGCGGTGGTCGGCGGGCGGGTCGCGGGAGAGAACATGGCCGGGGGCCACGCCACCCAGGACGATCTGCCGTTCTTCTATTCGGATCTGTTTGACGTGGGATTCGAGGCCGTGGGGATCCTCCGCAGCGACCTGGACACCGTCGCCGCCTGGACCACGCCGTTTGAAGAAGGAGTGATCTATTATCGGGACGACGCGCAGCGCGTCGTAGGGGTCCTGAACTGGAACGTGTGGGACGGGGTGGCCAATGCGCGCCGTCTGCTGGGGGGGCCCGTGCCCAGCACCCCGGGTCCGGCACCGACCGGCGACGTCCAGCGATGAGCGATCGGGGGAAGAATCATGGACAAGACAGAGATGTGGCGGCGAGGACACTGGTCGTGAGGCGCGTCGACTTGAACCGGGTAGCGCCCGAGGTGAGCCGCGCCGTCCGTGAGATGGACGTGGCCGTCAACGAGGCCGGGCTGGAGCCCCAGCTCGTGGAGCTGGTGAAAGTGCGGGTGTCCCAGATCAATCGGTGCGCCTACTGCCTGGACATGCATACGAAAGATGCGTTGGCCGCCGGCGAACGGCCCCAACGCTTGTTTGCGCTGTCGGCCTGGCACGAGGCTCCGTTTTATACCGACCGGGAACGCGCCGCGCTGGCGTGGGCGGAGGCAGTCACCCGGTGTCCCGAAGGAGTTCCCGATGAGGTCTATGAGGACGCGCGGGCCCACTTCGCCGAGCGCGAGCTGGCGTTTGTCACCCTCGCCGTCATCGCCATCAACAGTTGGAACCGCTTGGCGGTGAGCTTCAGAACCCCGGCGGGGACCTACCGGCCGGATTTGGCTTAAGGCTAGGCATGCGGGCCGTAGGCCAGGAGGGAGGGCGTTGTCGTGTCGGAATTGGCGTTTCAGGTGTCGGCGGTGTGGAGCGGCAGCGGCCGCGATGGATCGGGCACCCTGTGGCTGGGGGGGCAGACGGTCCCGTACAGCGCGCCCGACACCATGGGGGGCAAGGGAGAAGGCACCAGTCCGGAAGAATTGCTGCTGGCGGCCGTGACGTCCTGCTACAGCGGGACGCTGTTTCGCCTCGTCCAGCGGGCAGGTTTGCCCATCGCGCGCGTCAACATGCATACGGAGGGCACGGTGTCCAATTATCCCGCGGCCGCTACGTTCAGCCGCATTACGGTGCACCCCACGATCGTGGGCGGGGATGCGAGTAAGCTCGAGGAATATCAGGCCGCCGCGGCCGCGGCACGGGACCACTGCTTCATTGGGCGCACCGTGCGTGATTATCTCGAATACCGGGTCGGGACGGTGGAGGTCCAACCGGCTGCGGATTAGGGAGGACCATGAGGCCGGGGACCCGCATCCGCCAGAGTCCGCGGGTGCGGGTCAACGTTCCCGTGCGGGCCCGCGGGCCTATCGGGCGCGGTCGGTTTCACCGATCTCGCGCTGGTCCCACCAGCTCCGCATCACGTCAAACCAATCCTGGGGTCGATCATCGGACCGGGCGTTCTGGAGACCCTCGTCACGCCGGTCGACCGTTTCCTCGTATCCGTCCAGGTGTCCGTCCATGGGCCCTCCTTTGGACGGGGTGGGGGTGCGTGGGAGCTGCCCCGTCGCTGGGCCCATCCTAGTCTGAGGGGGGTCGACCCGCGCCAGCGTCGGGCTCAACGGGCGGCCGGCCCGGCCGAGCGGCGGTTTGGGGCGGATAAATGGTCTCCGCCGCGCCGTGCCAAACGTCACGCCATACCATAGAATGGGGAGACACGGAACCCGCACGGGAATGGGGGGACTCGGTGTCGACGAACGTGGAACACCGCTGGCCCGACGGGGATCGCGGGGGCAGGGCGGCGCCGCCGCCGGGGTTGACCGAGGAAACGGCGGAGAAAATCGCCCGCATCATCTACCGCATCGCCGACGTGGAGGCGGTGGCCATCACGGACCGCCTGCGCATTTTGGCATACACCGGCGGCGGTTGCCCCCACATGCGACCGGGCGCACCGGTGCAGACCCAGGCCACGCGGCGCGTGCTGGACACGGGAACGCTGGCGCTGGTGCGCGATCGGGAGGAATTGCACTGCCCCGATCCCGACTGTCCTTCCCCGATTCAGTCGGCGGTCGTGGCGCCCCTGCACGTGGGAGGCCGGGTGGTGGGTGCGGTGAAGCTGTACCGGACCGACCCCGGCGAGATGCCGCCCTACGCGACGCGCCTGGCGCAGGGCATGTCGGAACTGTTAAGCCTGGAGCTGTCGCTGGCCGAGTCCGAGCGCCAGCGCGAACTGTTGGCGGAGGCTCGTCTGGACGCTCTGCAGGCCCAGATTCGCCCGCACTTTCTCTTTAACGTCTTGAACACGGTGATTGCCACCAGCCGGCAGGATCCCGAGGCGGCGCGGCGCCTGCTGACAGAACTTAGCCAGTTTCTGCGCTCCACGCTGTCGGATCACCGCGAACAGACGACGCTCGCCGAGGATCTGGCGGTCGTGGACCTGTACCTGCGCTTGGAAGGGGCGCGCTTCGGCAGCCGCGTCACGGCCACGGTGGATGTGGACCCGAGCCTGTTGGCGCTGCCGGTGCCGGTGTTAACCTTAGAGCCGCTGGTGGAGAATGCGGTCATCCATGGGGTGGCGCCGCGCGAGGCGGTGGACGGCATCGCGGGGCATGTCTTAATCCGGGTGCGCCGCCGCGCGCGGACGGTCGTGATTCTCGTGGCCGACAACGGGGTGGGCATCAGCCCGGAGCGCGTGCACGAAGCGTTTCAGCCACGCACGGGGAGGGGTCTGGGGCTCGGGTTGTGGAACGTCCGCGAGCGGCTGGAAGGCCGTGCGGGGCTGCGCTTGAAAAGCCGCCTCGGGCGCGGGACGGTGGTGCGGCTCTCGTTCCCGTCGACCGCCCTGGGGCCCTCGGCGTGACGGATGCGCTGGCGGTGCTTTCCGCCCTGATCGTCGATGACGAAGCGCCGGCGCGGGCCGAGCTGCGTTTTCAGCTCGAGCAGATTCCCGCGGTGCGGGTGGTGGGCGAGGCGGCCACGGCCGCGGAGGCGTTGGAGCTCATCCGGGCGGTCGGCCACGATGTGGTGTTCCTGGACGTAGCCCTGCCCGGCCCTGACGGCATGGTGCTGGCCGAGCAGCTCCGGCGCGCCACCCCAGAGCCAGCCATTGTGTTTGTCACGGCGTATGACGGCTATGCCGTAGAGGCGTTTCGTCTCCAGGCGGTCGACTACCTGTTGAAGCCGGTGGTCCCCGAGCGGCTGGCGGCGGCGGTGAGCCGTGTGCGGGGCCGGAGAGAGCCGGCCGTGGGCGAAGACCGCCCCACGGCCGAGCGGCGGTTCGTGGCGGGCCATTTGGAAAACCGCACCGTCCCGGTCGCGCTGTCTGATGTGCTGTACTGCGAAACCGTGGAGAAGCACGTCGAGATGGTGGTGGTCGGGGGACGACGCTACTTGGTGCGCGAGACACTGCAGGATTTGGAGAAAAGCCTGCCGTCGGATCTTTTTCTGCGGTGCCATCGGGGCGGGCTCGTCAACTTGCTGCACGTTGCCGACATTCGCCCGTTCTTCCACGGAACCTATACGATCCGCCTGGACAATGGCGACGAGTTGCCCGTGAGCCGCCGGCTGGCCCGTGCCTTGAAGCAAGCGCTGCATCTGTGAGCGGGTGATCCGCGTCACAATCTTGATGGCGCGCCGGGAGTACCCTGGCACCCAAGCGGAGGTCTGCTGACGGGAGACGCTTCGCGGGAGGCATATCGTGGAACAGAAGCCCTTGGTGGTCGAGGTCACGAGCATCGTGAAGGCGGGCGTGTCCCTGTTCAGCCACATGATGAAAACCGTAGACCAGCTGGAGCCCGGGCAGCCCCTGATCGTCAAGTCCCCCTTCAATCCGCGGCCCCTCCTGTCGCAGATGCGACGCCGGGGTTACCAGGTGACCCAAGAACGGGTGGGCAAGCTGGTGGTGACCACGTTTGTGCCCCAGCCGCCTGACGCCGATCGTCCGAACCCCGCCGCCCGTTCACCCGCACCGCCCATCGAGGGCCCGGAAACGTTTCTGGACAACCGCGGCTTGGTGCCGCCCGATCCGATGCAGCGAACGCTGGCGGCGTTGGAGACCGCGGCGGTGGGCACGGTGCTGGTGATCCACAACGACCGGGTGCCCGTGTTTCTTCTGGCGCAACTGGATGAAGACGGGTATCCCTACGAGACGCAGGCCCGGGCCGACGACTCCGCGGTGGTGCGGATTTTGAAGTCTCACTGAGTGCGCGCGGCTCGTGGGCATGTCTGCCCCGGCCGCGTCGAGAGAATGCGGGGAATGGCGGATGGGTACTGGGCCGGAGGCGAGGGACGCAGGGTCGCGGCGCGCGGCGTACAAGCCCAGCATCAATGTGGCGCAGGCGCCACCGTTGGGCGTGCCCCTCTTGTACGTGGCGGCGGCGTACGGGTTCCTCGTGGTGGCGGCCGTGCTGGCGGTGGTCAACGCCCCCTGGCTGGCGCGCGGCGACTATGCCAGCCCTCGCGTGGTGCTGGTGGTGCATCTGGTGACCCTGGGCTTTCTGTCGATGACCGCCATGGGGCTCCTGCAGCAGTGGGTGCCGGTGGTGTGGGATGTGCCCGCCCTGTCGATGCGTCGGGCGGCGGGGGGGTTCGCCGGGTATGCGGTGGCTGTGGTGGGGTTTGCCTGGGGCATCGCGCACCAGCAGGGGATGGTGCTGGCCGTGAGCGGCATCCTGTTGGCGGCGGCCATCGTGTGGTGGAGCACGGGCGTCTTGACGCAGCTGGCGCACTCCGCCAAGCCGCGCGATGCGGTGTACTGGGGCGTCGGGGCCGCGGTGCTGGGCTTCAACGCCACATGGATGCTGGGGCTCTTTCTCGCGCTGTGGCTGGCCGCGGGGCGGTCGGCCGGCCCCGTGCTGCCGGTGCACATTGCGACCGCGCTGGTGGGCTGGCTGGGGCTTTTGGTATTGACCGTGCAGTTGAAGCTCACGCCGATGTTCGCGATGTCCAAAGCCACCCCGGCCGAAAGCCGCCACCTGAACCTGGCGCTGGGCTTGGCCGGCGCGGGGGTGCTGACGGCGTGGGTGTCGCTCGGCACGTCGTCGACGGTGGAATCTGTCGGCGCCGGCCTCTGGACGGCGGCGGTGCTCCTGACCATCATCCCGTCGGTCAAAATCATACGGCGCGGGACGTCCCCCCGCTTCGACCGGGTGTTTGTCGGCGTAGCGGCCGCGTGGGGCTTGCTGGCGGCCGCGGCCGCCGCCTCGCTGTGGCTCGATCCGCTAGCGGTCGTGCTGGCGTTTTGGGGTTTCATTACCCTGATTTTCAGCTATCAGGCGCGCATCGTCCCGTTCATCGTCGCGGTGTCGGCGGCCAGGCGTCTGGCGGGTCCGCCGTTCGGGGCCTTCTATCTTGCGCAGGCGCTGCAGGCGGCGAACCAACCGGTGGTGACCGCCGTCTTGGGGTGGGTGGGGGCGGTCTTGGCTGTCCTGGGCCAGGTGCGGGCCAGCCCGGGATGCGACGCGGCCAGCGGACTGACGTTGCTGATCCTGGTGGGCTGGCAGGTGGGCGGAGTGGCCGCGGCGTTGCGGCGGGGGCGCGCGGGTGCGATGGGTGCCCCGGCGGCGGGCGCTGGCCGGCCCTGACGAGACACCCGATCGACCACTATAATCGGGCGGGGGGATGCCGATGGACGGGGAACGTCGGGCGGTTCCGCTGCTGGACTTGATTCCCGCCGCCCACCGGGCCGAGACGCTGGTGGAGCGCCGCTATCGGGCGGGGGACCACATCTTTCAGCAGGGGGACGCCACCACCGGATTGTGGTTCGTCTTGGACGGGCGCGTCGCGGTGGAGCGCGTGGGCGCCGACGGCAGCCTGAGCACCACCGGGGTTTGGATGGCGGGAGACATGGTGGGGATCGCCGGGCTTTGGGATCGGCGGGGCTATCCCGCCTCCGCTCGGGCGCTGTCGAGCCCCACGGTCATGGGTTGGGTGGCGCGGGACGGCGTGATGCGTCTGCACCAGGAGGTGCCGGCGTTTGGCTTGGAGGTGAGCCGGCTTTTGGCCGAGCGCCTGCGCTTCGTGCAGGAATCGGTGGCGGGGCGCCTCGGGCGGCCCATTGTGAATCAGGTGGCGGCGGTGCTGTGCACCCTGTCTGACCGCATGGGGCCGTCGGTGGGCCTGACCCATGAAGACTTGGCCCACATCATTGGCACCCACCGCGAGACGGTCACCCGGGCGTTGCACGAGCTGGGCCAGGATGGAGCCGTCCACTCCCGCCATGGTGCCGTGGACGTGCTGGACCGCCAGAAGCTGGAGGAGTGGAGCCAGGCTCCCGAACGCTAGCGGGCCCGATGAGAAGGGGACTTGGGTGTGACCGCTGTCACATCGCGCGGCCTCCCGCGTTTATTGAATGAAAGGGCATCCTGATGAGACGCGGCTCAGAGCCGGCAGAGCCGTCAGAGCCGTTCCAATGGATGGAGGCAGTCGTATGAGCACGAGGGATTTGGAGCCGTTGACCGCCCTGGCTGGCCAACGCATTGTGGAAGCCGGGCACCGGGACCCGGGGGACCGGCTCACGCTGCCGGCGGGACCCTCGGCGCTGTGGCTCGTGGAGGGCGAGGCGGCCTGGGACGACGGCCGAGCGCTGACCGTCCTGGCGGCCGGCCCCGCCGTCCACCCTTTGAAGGGGCCCGGCACGGTCGCCTTTCGGCAGCCTTCGCTGTTTGTGTGGCTGGACGGGGGCGATCCGCTGGGGTTCGGCGCCCGCGCTCCGGCGTATCGGCAGTTCATGGAGTCTAAGAATGTGTCGGTCGGCCGGGCCCTGGCCGACGGATTGGACGTGCGGTCGCGACAAATCTGGGTGGACATCGGCACGGGAACCGGCGCCATGGTGCAGGCGCTGCGCGAGCGCGCCGCCGCCGCGGGCCCCTTGTGGATTGTCGGCGTCGATCGGGCCGCTCCCATGCTGGACGAGGCCCGACGGCATGCTGACGCGGGGGCGCCCGCCTGGCTGGTGGCCGACGACGTGGAACACATGGCATGGCCGGAGGCGATGCTGGACGGTGTGACGGCTCTCTTGCTCCTGCACCTGGTGGACGACCTGCCTGGCCTGCTGGCCCGGCTGTATGGGGCGTTAAAGCCCGGGGGGCAGTTAGCCTATGCGGTCAGCGCCCCGGACAACCCCTTTGTCCGCATGGTGATGCAGCAGGTGGAGGGGCCGGGCGACTTCTTTCGCCGGGGAGCGGACAAGATCCAGGAAGCCACGCAAGAGGCGGGCTTCGAGATCGTGCGGACCCTGACGCATCGGGACGACATTGTGCTGGAGGACGGTGCCGCCATGCGGGCACTGCTGGGCAGCATCGGGGGGCCTGCCAGCCGGGGTCTCCGAACCGACGCAATGCCCCCGCCCGCCATCGAGCGGAAGTTCACCCTGGTGTGGGCACGAAAGGCGCCAACCCGGCGAGCGGGTCCGGCGGACGACCGTTGACGAGGAGGTGCGAATGCGATGGCCGATGCCGCACCGAAAACATGGGTGCCAGTCGCCCGAGAATCGGACATTCCCGGTGGGCACCCGCATTATGTGGTGCTGAACAACCGGGGCGTGGCCCTGTACCGCACGGCCGGCACTGTCTATGCGACCGACGACACCTGCTCCCACGCGGCCGCCTCTCTGTGTGAGGGCCGGTATCATGGGTACGTGGTGACGTGTCCGCGCCATGGGGGCCAGTTCGACATTCGGAGCGGACGTGCCGTCAAGATGCCGGCCATCGCGCCCATCGAGGTGTTTCCCGTCCGGGTCGAGGGCGGCGACGTGCTTCTGTCCCCCGACGACATGTGACGCCAGATTGTCAGGGACCTAGCGCCGGCGGGGGGGTGGCCGAGGCCAACCGGACGGCTAGCGGGACTTTCGCACTTACGGTAGTACCCTACTACGTTACCCAAGCCGGAGGCGGGACCCCGCCTCCGGCTTGGGTGTGCGGCCGGCAAGCGGTGGGGGTAGAAAATTTTTATGTATTACTCCACGAATATGGCCTCGGAAGGCAGGAACAGCGGGGATGTGCGTCGAAGCGTATTACCCTCAAGGAGGGATGCGGTGGCCAGCCTCGTTAAAAAGCGCAAAAAGGGCCACGACTACTGGTACGTCGTCGAGTCGCGCCGCGTCAACGGGCAGCCCCGCATTGTCTGGCAGCACTACCTGGGGACCGCGGACGCTATCGCCGCCCGGGCGCGGCAGACCCCCGGTCCGGTGGTCGTCGCGGAATTCGGGGCCCTGGCCGCCCTCTGGGCCGTCGCGGAGCGCTTGGACCTCGTGGGGATCATTGACCGGGTCGTGCCGAAACGCGCCCAAGGGGTCTCCATCGGGCACTATCTGGTCCTCGCGGCGCTGAACCGGGTGGCGGCCCCCCGGAGCAAATCCCAGATCGGGGCGTGGTACGACCAGACGTGGTTACGCCCGCACTGGGGGATCCCGGCCACGGCGTTTACGAGTCAAGCCTTCTGGCGCGCCATGGAGGCCGTCGACGCCGACGCGCTGGCCGCCATCGAAGACGCCGTGGCGGCGGCCACGGTAACCCGGTTCGGGGTGCCCGTCACCACCCTGGCCTATGATGCGACGAACTTCTTTACCTATATGCCCACGCCGACGCCCAGCACGCTCGCCCAGCGCGGGCACAATAAACAGCAGGGGAACGACCTCCGCCAGGTGAATCTCGCCCTCCTGGCGACGGTGGCGGACCATGTCCCGTTGGTGCACACCACGTATGCCGGGGACGTGCCCGACCCGACGGCCTTTGGTCAGGCGCTGGACCGGCTCGACCAGCGCTCCCGCCAGCTCACGGCGCTCACGGGGGATCCCATCACCATGGTGTTCGACCAGGGCCATGGCAGCCAGGCCAACATGACGGCGGTCTGGGCCCGGGGGTGGTCGGTGGTCAGCACGCTGGTGCCCCGCCACCACCAAGATCTGCTGGCCGTGCCGCGGACGGCCTACACGCCGGTGGACCCCGCGCGGTGGCCGGATCTCTTGGCGTACACCGAGGACCGGCCGGTGTACGGCCACCCGGGGCGGGTGGTCGTCACGTATAATCCGGCCCTCTGGGAGGGCCAGATGCACGGCTTTCGCCACCAGCAGCTGAAAATGGAAGAGGGGATCCGCACCCTCCAGGCGCGCCTGGCCCACTGGCGGACCACCCCGCCCCGCGGGGGCCGGCGGCCGACGCCCGCCAGCGTGGCCGCCGTGTTGCGCCGCCTGGCCCGCGGCCGGGAGCCCGGGCCGTTCCTCCAGTGGACGAGCACGACCGACGACACGGGCGCCCTGACGTTGACGACGCAGTGGGCCGCCGCGGCCGTGGCGGCCCACCAGGAGGCGTACTTCGGGAAAACCCTGCTCTTTACCGACCACCGTGACTGGGATCCCGCGGCGATCGTGGCCGCCTACCGCGGGCAGGGGTCGTTAGAGAACGGCTTTCGGCAGATGAAGGACCCGCACTTTGTCACCTTTGCGCCGATGTTTCATTGGACAGACCAAAAGATCCGGGTCCACGCGGCCTATTGCGTGCTGGCGGTCCTGTTGGCGTCGCTGCTGCACCGGGAGGCCCAGGCCGCCGGGTTCCCCGGCGGCCTGGATGCGCTCGTGGAGACGCTGGCGGACCTGAAGCTGGTGGTGGACCTCCCGACGGCGGGGCGGCGGATACCCAGCCTGCGCGTGACCGAACGCACCCCGGTCCAAGACGGGTTGGTGCGCCACTTTCAGTTGGCGAAGTATCACGCCGCCCTGGCTCGGACCGAGGGGTAATACAGGCGAAGCCGCGGAAGCCCGTACCGGGCATGGCGTCCCCGCCTGGAGCGGGCTCAACTGTGAAAGTACCGCTAGGCTGCGGTAGACCGCCGCCGCCGGATGGCTGGTGGGCAGGAGACCCATCGGGACGCCATCCCGCGGTGCAACCCAGGGGATCTCGGCCAAGAGGGGCACCGCGAGCGCCTCGGCCACCCTCGCGCCGCCACCCCGTCCCAGCGGGTGCGTCTCATGCCCGCAGTCTGGACACGCGAACGACGACAAATTTTCCACCACCCCCACCACGGACCGACCGAGATGCTGCGCCATCCGTCCCGCGCGTTCGGCCACCTGGGCTGCGTGACGGTCCGGTGTGGTGACCACCAGCACGGCGGCGGCGGGGAAGTAGTCGTGCACGTCCAGCGCAATATCACCCGTCCCCGGCGGCAGATCCAGCACCATGTATCTGGGGGCGTGCCACGCGGTCTGTTCCATCATTTGCCGGATAGCCTTGCCCAGCATGGGGCCGCGCCACATGACGGGCGCGTTGTCGCCGATGAAAAACTTCATGGACATCACGTCCACCCCGGAGACATGCGGGGGCACCCAGCGCCCCTCCCGCGTGGTGACAGGGTCATGGAGGCCCAGCAGGTCTGGCACACTGAAGCCATAGACGTCGCAGTCCAGGATGGCCGTCTGGTGGCCCGCGTTGGCCAGTGCGCGGCCCAAGTTGACGGCGACGGTGGACTTGCCCACGCCCCCCTTGCCGCTGACGACGGCGATAAGGGTGGCGCCGGGCGGCGGCTCGGGGCGCGGCCGCTGGGGTTTCGCGAGCGCGCGCGCGGCCGCGGCCTGGGTTCGCGCCCGGGGAATGACCCGCACCACTGTGACCTCGGGGCGCTCGGCCTGCACGAAGCGGGCCAGCGCGTCCCGATCCGCGTCTGACACCGGTGCCCCGCTCCACGTATCGTCGACATGCACATTGACATGCAGTCCGTCAGCATGGGGCTCGATCGCCACGTCCTGGAGGTGGCCCGCCTTGAGGGGTTGCACGAGATCG
>JAJYPH010000006.1 GCA_021795575.1 Bacillota bacterium | reverse complement strand
GGCGCGGGGCGCCGGCCGCGGCGCCGCGGGGCGGTCGGTCGGCTGATGACCAGCAGCGAGTCCACCTGGGGCAGATGCACCAGGGTCTGCAGCACCGGCACCGCATACGCCGGGGTCCCCATGAACACCAGTCGGCAACCCACCGCCCCACCCCCTCATGCACAAGCCCTGGCCCCAAAATCCTCGGACGCGCGATGGCGACCCTCAGAGAAAATTATACGGGTCGATCGTCAGGGACAGGCCCGGATAGCTGGCCGCCACCTCTGCGGCGGCGGCCAGCAGCACGGCGCGGTCCGCCGCCCGAATCAGCACATGGCACCGGTGCTGGGTACGCACCTTTTCGATCGGGGCCGGCGACGGCCCCCGCACCGTGAGTTCCGGCTGCCCGCGCAGGGCGGCGGCCAGTCGGTCGAGCGGCGCGCGAGCCTCTTGGGGACTCGCCGCGCTCGCCTCGACCAGGAGCAGATGCCCAAAGGGCGGATACCCCAACTCCTCCCGGAAACCCACCTCCTGGTCATAAAACGGCTGAAAGTCCTGGGCCGCGGCGGCCGCGACGCTGTAGTGCTCGGGGTTGTAGGTTTGCACCACCACCCGGCCCCGTTTGGCCCCCCGCCCCGCGCGCCCGGCGGCCTGGGTCAACAGATCATACGTCCGTTCGGCCGCCCGAAAGTCGGGCAGCGACAGCGCCAGATCGGCCGCAATAATGCCCACCAGCGTCACATGGGGCCAATCCATCCCCTTGGCCAGCAGCTGGGTCCCCACCAGCATGTCCAGCTGGCGGTCGGCAAACGATTGGAACAGCCGCTCATGGCTGCCCCGCCGGGAGAGGCTGTCGCGATCCGCCCGGGCCATCCGCGCGGTCGGCCAGCGGGCGGCCGCGGCCGCCAGCACTTGTTCGGTGCCGACCCCGAAGCTCCGGAGCCGAGCGGACCCACACGCGGGGCAGTGCTGCGGCACATCCCGCCGGTAGTCGCAGTAGTGGCACCAGAGCCGCTGGTCGTCGCGATGCCAGGTGAGGCTCACAGAGCAGTCCGGACACCGCGCGGTATGCCCACAGGTCCGGCACACCACACTTTTCGCGAATCCCCGCCGGTTCAGCAGCAACAACACCTGGTCTCCGGCCCCCAGCGCCTCATCCACCGCCGCCGCCAGGACCCGGGAAAACATCTCGTGGTTCCCGGCCTCCAACTCGGCCCGCAGGTCCACCACCTGGACCGCGGCCAGCGGACGGCCCGCCACCCGCTCCGGCAGGCGCACCCACCCGATATGGCCCTCGCGGGCCTCATGCGCCGTCTCGAGGCTGGGGGTGGCGCTGCCTAGCACCAACAGCCCTCCGGTCTGCGCCAGACGCGCCGCCGCGACGTCGCGCGCATGATAGCGGGGGTGCTCCTCCTGTTTGTAGGTGGACTCATGCTCCTCATCCAGCACGACCAGTCCCAGCCGGGGGCACGGCGCGAAGATGGCCGACCGGGGCCCCAGCACGACGTCCGCCTCCCCGCGACGGGCCCGGTGCCACTCCCGGACCCGCTCGCCGTCCGCCATGGCCGAGTGAAACACCGCCACCCGGCCAGGAAACCGGGCGCGAAACCGCGCCCCCATCTGCGGGGTCAGCGCGATCTCGGGAACCAGGACAATCGCCTGACGCCCCTGCGCCAGCACGGTGTCCACCGCCGCCAGATACACCTCGGTCTTGCCCGACCCGGTCACACCCTCCAGCAGCACGGTAGATGGGCCGCCGGCGTCCAAATGCCGTCTCAGCACGGCCACCGCCGCCGCCTGGGCGGGATTTAACACGTGGGGCGTGCTCGCTGGGGGAAGCCGCGGCGCCGGCCCACGCCATAGCGCGCCGGACGCCAGCAGTGCGGTCAGAACCGCGGCGGACGCCCCGGCGGCGTCGCGGGCGTCGCCCTCGCGTGCCCCCGGGTGTTCACGGACAAACGCCCACAGCCGCTGCCGCGCCGCCCCTCGTGGGGACGCCTCGCTCGCGTACAGGTGCTCCCACGGAGGCACCGCCTGCTGGCGGACGGGCGCCGGCACACTGGTGCGCACCGCCTGGCCCCACCAACAGCACCAGTGTTCGCGCAGGTAGCGAACGACCGCCACCAAATCGGGCAGCAGCAGCGGCTCCTCCCCGAGCGGACCCAAAATCGGCCGCAGCGCCACGGGGCGGGGCCCGTCGGCATCCGCCCACCCCACCACCAGGCCGGTCGCGGTGGTGCGCCCCAGCGGGACGCGCACGCGCCATCCCGGCCCGATGTGGCCAAACTCGGGCGGCACCAGGTAGTCAAAGGGCCGGTCCAGGCTGGCCGCCACGCGGTCCAGCACCACCTGCGCCCGCTTAGCGCCCTCCACGCAAGCTCACCAAGGCGTCCAGCAGCGCCTTTGCCAGTCCGGCCTTCGACCCGTGGTACGGCTCGACCCGGTCCGGCGACCACACCAGCCACGCGGCCGTATCACCGCCCCCGAAGCCGTGTCCGGCCTCCACCCGGTTGGCCACCACCAAGTCCAGGTGCTTGGCGCGCCACATGGCCACGGCCCGCTCCACGTGGTGGTCGGTCTCGGCTTTGAAGCCCACCACCGTCTGGCGGGGGCCCTTCGCGTCGCCCAGCCGGGCCAGGATGTCGACCGTGCGTTCCACGGCCCACGCGGCTGGCTGGTCGCCGTCCGCCTTCTTCAACTTGACCGCGCTGGGGACCCGGGGGCGAAAGTCGGCGACGGCCGCCGCCGCCACCACGGCGTCCACGTCCCCAAACCGTTCGTCCACGGCCGCCGCCATCTCCTCGGTGGTGGTCACCGCCACCGCGGCCACCTCCGGCGGAATTGGGACCGTCAGGGGCCCGTGCACCAGGGTGACGTCCGCCCCGCGAAAATACGCGGCTTCCGCCACGGCGACGCCCATGGCCCCCGTGGACGGATTCCCCAACAGGCGGACCGGGTCAAAAAATTCCCACGTGGGCCCGGCCGTGACTAACAGGCGCAGGCCGGCCAAATCTTGCGCGGTGGCCAGGCGGCGGACCGCGCGCACGATGGCGTCGGGCTCCACCATCCGGCCGACGCCATGGTCCCCCGACGCCATCCGGCCCGACGCGGGGCCCAACCGCCCCACCCCGTCCCCGGCCAGCACGGCCGCCGCGCGCTGCGTCGCGGGATGGGCCCACATCTCGGGTTCCATCGCGGGCGCCACCAGCACCGGGCACCGCACGCCCAGATACACGGCGGTCAGCATGTCGTCGGCGCGACCGGACGCCAGACGGGCCAGCAAATCGGCGGTGGCGGGCGCCACCACCATCACCTCGGCGCCGTGCGCCAGCGCCACGTGCGACAGCACCCCGACCGGCTCATCGGCCACGGCGGTGCTGACTGGCCGATGTGTCAGCGCGCGAAACGTCAACGGCGCGACAAACTGCCGCGCCGCCTCCGTCATCACCACATCCACCGTATGCCCGTCCTGCACCAGTCGGCTGGCCACCTCGCACGCCTTGTAGGCGGCAATGCCGCCGCCGACACCTAGTACGACCCGCACCGGCCGTTAGCGGGTGGCGACGGGCGGCAGCACGATGTCCAGACGACCGTCGGCGATTTCCTGCAGCGCAATGGTGACCGGCTTGGTCGCCTCGGTATCCACCAGCGGGCCCGCTCCCGCCATGAGTTCGCGGGCACGGCGCGACGCCGCGACCACCAGCGCGTACTTGCTGTCCACCCGGCTCATGAGCTCGTCCAACGACGGCTTCAGCACTCCACCATCCCCCAGCCTGGTTTCGATTGCAGGGCGAGCGCCCCCGATACGGCTACGACGACGTGCTCACCTCGGCCGACAGATCTTCCGCGTCGCCCTCGCCCTCGGCCTCAGTGCCCGACCCACGGTACAGCCGGTTGGCCACCGTCTCCGGTTGCACCGCTGACAGTATCACATGATCGCTGTCCGCGATAATGACCGCGCGCGTGCGCCGGCCGTACGTGGCGTCAATAAGCGACCCGCGGTCGCGCGCTTCCGCCACAATGCGTTTGATGGGGGCCGACTCGGGGCTCACAATCGCGATGATGCGATTGGCCGATACGATGTTGCCGAACCCGATGTTGACCAACTTGATGTCCAATCTGCCACCCCTCGACCCAGCGCGCTCTCATGATCTCGCCCGGCCTGCATGGTATCGTACGAAAGTGCGGGAGGCCTGTCAATTTCAAGCAGTCGCCTACGTCGCGGCCCGTCCCCGACTCCGCGGGCTCGCCGACACGGACGATGCCCATGACCATCATTGATGATGACGATAAGGAGGCCTCATGCTTGCGCTGATCCACTGGACGCTGCTGTGGCTCTCCCGCCTCGGCCTGCCGACGGTGTTTGTGATTCTGCTGGCGGAGAGCCTCGGCATCCCCTCGCCGTCGGAAGTGGTGCTGCTGCTGGCCGGTCTGTTGGTGGCCGAGGGGCACTTTTCGTTCGTGGCCGTGACGCTGGTGGGAGCGCTGGGCAGCACCCTCGGTGCCACGGTCGCGTTCACCCTCGCCCGTGTGCGGGGCCGGGAGTTTGTTCTGCGCCGCATGCGCCACGTCAGTGCCCGGCTGTCCACCTGGGAGCGCTGGGAGACCGCATTCACCCGCCGGGGGTTTGTCATCGTGGCCGTGGGGCGCGTCATCTCCGGGGTGCGCATGCTCATCTCCTACCCGGCCGGCTTGTTTCACCTGTCCTGGCGCCAGTTCCTGCCGGCAACCATCCTGGGTTCGCTCGCATGGGCGGCCCTGGCCACGGGCGTGGGCGATGTGGCCGGACCCCGGGTTTTGAGCCTGTTGGCGACGCTCCACACGGCCGAGGACTACGCGCTGGGGGCCGTGGCGGCTGCCGCCCTGGTCTGGTGGGGCTGGCGGCACTACGGCCGCCGCCCCGTGGCCACCGTGCAGCCGGAGCCTGACGACTAGGGTGGTGCCGCCCTTCAAGCCAGGCGCAGGCCCGCGATGCGCTGGCACGCCTCCTCCAGGCGCACATCGGCGGCCGTGAGCGACAACCGGACGTAGCCTTCGCCGGCCGCCCCGTACGCGGACCCCGGGGTCAGCACCACCCCCGCCTCGTCCAGCACGCGCGCGGCCGTTTCGGCGGCGCTCACGCCGGCGGGCGTGGGAACCCACAGATAAAACGTGGCCGAGGGCGTCGGCGGATCAAATCCGGCTGCCTTCAAGGCCGCTACCGCCAGGTCGCGGCGGCGCTGGTACACCGCGACGGCCTCGGCGATGGCGGCGTCCTGGTCGGGCTCGAGGGCCCGCACGCCCGCCAGCTGGATGGCGGTGAACTGTCCCGAGTCGGTGTTCGTTTTCACGACCGACAGCGCCGCCAGCGCGTCCGCGCGACCCACAGCCGCCGCCAGCCGCCACCCGGTCATCCGGTACGGCTTGGACAGGGAGAAAAACTCCACCGCCACCTCCCGGGCGCCGGGCACCTCCAGCACAGACGGGGCGCGGTAGCCCTCGTAGCCAATCTCGGAGTAAGCCAGGTCCGAGGCCAGGACCACGTCGTGCTGGCGGCAGCGGGCGACGGCCTCGGCCAAAAAGGCTCGGTCGGCCACGGCCCCGGTGGGGTTGTTCGGGTAGTTGATCCACAGGAGCTTGGCCTGACGCCACACGTCGTCAGGAATCGCCGCCAGGTCCGGCAGAAAGCCCCGTGCCGCCGTCAGCGGGAGCGGCACCACGATGGCCCCGGCCATCCGGGCCTGTACGGCGTACACCGGATACGCGGGCTCGGGCACCAGGACCACGTCGCCCGGTCCCACCGCCGCCCACGTCAGGTGGCTGATGCCCTCTTTGGATCCGATGAGGCCCAGCACCTCCCCGCGGGGGTCGAGCGCCACGCCGAACCGCCGGGCGTAGAAGCCGGCCACGGCTTCGCGAAAGGCCATGGCCCCCTGATAGTCCGGGTAGCGGTGGGTGGCGGGGTCGTGCACCCCCGCCACCAGCGCGTCGACGATCGGCCCGGGTGTCGGCAGGTCCGGGTCGCCAATCCCGAGGTTGATCACATCCACCCCGCGGGCGCGCGCCGCCGCCGCCTTTTGGTCCAGGTCAAAGAACAAGTACGGGCCCACCGTCGCCAACCGATCCGCAAACTGCACCCGATCCACCTCCAGGAATAGCGGGGCGTCCTGACGCCCGGCCCACGCATTGGCGTCCTCTACGATAACCGAAATGGCCCGCTCGTGACGCGCAGCGGGCACCCGCTGCCTCATCACGAGGAGGCGCGCGCCGCCGCCGGCGCTCCGCGAAACAGGTGCCGGACGGCCGATGCCGCCTGAATGAATCCCGACGCACCCACCACCAGCACCCAGTCGCCGGCCGTGAGGGGATCCGTCTTGAACAGCAGCGACAGCGACGGCACATACGTGATGGCCAGCAGCAGCGCCACGCTGGAGCCCACCGCCGCCAGCGCCCAGCGGTTGCTCAAGAGCCCCACCTCCAGAAAGTTGCGATCTTCCACCCGGGCATCAAAGACGTGAAACAGCTGGCTCATGACCAACGTGGCCAAAGCCAGCGTGCGCGCTTCGCGCAGCCCCAGCCCGCCCAGCGTGAGGGCCCAGAAAAACACCAGCACCGTGGTCACCCCGATGAGGAGGCCGCGCACCACGATCTTGGTCCCGAGGCCCCGGGCAAAGATGCTTTCGCCCGGCGGGCGCGGAGGCCGGGACATCACGGCCGGGTCGGGCGGGTCCACGCCCAGGGCCAGCGCCGGCAGCCCGTCCGTCACCAGGTTCACAAACAGGATCTGGATGGGCAGGAGCGGCAGCGGCAGGCCCAGCGCGACGGCCAGAAACATCACGAGGACCTCACCCACATTGCAGGACAGCAGGTACCGCAAGAACTTGCGGATGTTGTCATAGATGGCGCGGCCCTCCCGCACGGCCCGCACAATCGTCGCGAAGTTGTCGTCGATCAGGATCATGGCGGCGGCCTCCTTCGCCACGTCCGTGCCGGTGATGCCCATCGCGATGCCGATGTCCGCCGCCTGCAGCGCCGGGGCATCGTTCACGCCGTCGCCCGTCATGGCCACCACGTGGCGCTGCCGGCGCAAGGCCTCCACGACCCGCAGCTTATGCGGGGGCGACACCCGGGCAAACACGCGGACGCCCGCCACCTGCTGTGACAAGGCGGCGTCGTCCAGCGCGTCCAGGTCCCGGCCGGTCAGAAGCTCCTCGCGCCGGTGGGCGATGCCCATCTGGCGGGCAATAGCCAGCGCCGTGTCGGGATGGTCTCCGGTGATCATGACGGTCGCGAGGCCGGCGCGGCGGCACAGCGCGACCGCCTCGATGGCATCGGGCCGCGGGGGATCCATCATCCCCATAAGGCCCAGCAGCACGAGGTTGGCATCCCACCGCGGGGGGTCGCCCGCCTCCGCCGGCGCCAGCGGCCGGAAGCCGACCGCCAGCACCCGAAGCGCCTCGGCGGCCATCTCCTCGTGGGCGCGGGTCCAGGCGGCCCGGCGGGCGGCATCCAGCGGCGCGACGCGCCCGTGCCACCAAATGAAGCTCGCACGGGCCAACAGCGTGTCGGGGGCGCCTTTGACGAATGCCATGTGCTGCTGCGCCGCGTTTTTGACCACCACCGTCATGCGGCGCTCCTCGGACGAGAACGGGACCTCGGCCACCCGCTGATGCTGTTCCCACACCCGCGTGGGCCGCTGGCCGCCCCGAGCGGCCGCCGCCAGCATCGCCAGCTCGGTCGGATCCCCCTGCCCGACCGCCTCGCCGTCGGTTTCGTCCGCCAGCTGGGCCGTGGACGCCAGCACCGCCCCCTCGAACAGCCGGTCGGCATCCCCCGGCTCCATGGGATCGCGACCAAAAAAACCTTCCTGGCCCGATCGCCGGTGCCGCCGCGCCCCGCCGGCATACACGTCCAGCACCGTCATCTGGTTTTTCGTGAGCGTCCCCGTCTTGTCGGAACAAATCACGGTCGTGCACCCCAGCGTCTCCACGGCGGGCAGCTTCTTGACAATGGCCTGCGCCCGAATCATGCGCTGCACGCCCAGCGCCAGCGCCACCGTGACAATGGCGGGCAGCCCTTCGGGAATTGCGGCCACGGCGAGGCTCACACCGGTCAGGAACATCAGGTAGAGGGGCTCGCCGCGCAGCACCCCGACGCCCACCACCCCCAGCACGATGGCCACCGAGAGAAACACCAGCACTTGGCCGAGATGCTCCAGCCGCCGTTCCAACGGGGTGCTTTCGTCGCGGGGTTGGTTCATGAGATCCTGGATCTGACCCATCGCGGTGGCCATGCCGGTGTTGACCACCAGCGCCCGCCCCCGCCCGCGCGTCACGGCGCTGCCCATGAACAGCATGTCGCGCCGGTCCGCCAACGGCGCGCGGGGGTCGCCCACCAGCTCCGTGCGCTTGGCCACCGCATGCGACTCCCCCGTGAGGGCCGCTTCGTCCACGGCTAGGCTGACCCCGTCCAGCAGCCGGGCGTCGGCGGCCACCCGGTCCCCCGCGTCCAACACCAAAATGTCGCCGGGCACGATGGTGGCGGCATCGACAGCCACCACGCGCCCGTCGCGGACCAGCTGCGCCTCGGGCGCCGTCAGCGACTTCAGCGCCAGCGCGGCCTGCTGCGCCCGCCCCTCTTGGTAGAAGCCCAGGAACGCATTCATCACCACAATCGCCAGAATCGTGAGCGCATCGCCGGTCTCCCCCAGCACCAGGGAAACGGCCGTGGCCGCCATCAGCACCAGCACCATGACGTCCGTGAACTGTCCCAGCAACAGCCGCCACCAGGGCGTGGGCGGCGCGCTCACGAGGCGGTTCGGGCCCGTCTCCTCAAGACGCTGGCGGGCGTTGCCCGCTGTGAGCCCGCGCTCCCGATCGCTGTTCAGCGTGGCCAACGCTTCCTCGGGTGTGAGGGTATGCCACAGTTGGTCCACTGGTCCCACCTCCGCGCCGTACACGGTATGTGGGCGGGACAGGACCCATACCGCACGCCGCCGCGGCGCTCGTGGCCACCCCGGTTGGGGTCGGCTATTATATTTTTCTTAGTGGGGGAGCTTGACTGTCGTCAGGGTGGGAGGGCATGCGATGCCTAGGAACTTCGTTCGGCGGCGGCCGCATCCGACCCGCGATGAGGACCTGCGCCCTGGCCACCTCCCCACCCCGGGGAACTGGCCAGGCATCTGGACATTTGCCTATTCAACGTACCTTCACCTGCCTTCCGGACCGGACCCCATGACCCTGGGGCCTCTGGCTTATCGCCGCTGGGAGTGCGGCCGTGAGCTGCCGTCCGACGTTCCCGGCCTGCGGGCGGCGCTGTATTTCGAGCAGCGGAGGCACCGCCACTTGGACCAGGCCCCCAGGACGTGGCCCGAGAACACGTATGGCCCGTACGTGGAAGCGCTACTGGCGGCCATTCGGGCGCGAGTGGCCGCCCAGCCCCCCCTGCCGCCGATTTTTGCGCCCGCCGAGGGTGTCGTGCGCTTGGCCCCGTACCGGGAGACCCAGTACATGCGGGTGTCGGATCTCAAGCGCAAGAACGGCGTCGCACCGCAGGTGGGGGACGACGACGACTGGGTCACCGTCGTCCACGGGGAGGAAGACGCCGCTCCGATGGTGCCCCTGAGCGCCCTGACCCTCCATCCCGTCGATTGGGTGCCCCACTTCACTCGGGCCGCGACGCTGCCCGTCCAGGTGGGCCCGGTGCGGTTGCTGGACAATCCCCTCATGACCCTCGAGCAGTGGATGATCGCGATGGCCGGCGCGGCTCATCCCGTCGAACCCGAGCCACTGTTTGACGTCGAGCTGGAGTGGCTCGATGGCCGCACCTTCCGCCTGCCGGTCCCCATGTACTACGGGCCCCACGGCTGGGGTGACAACCCGGAGGGATGGAACACGCCCGGCGTGAGCCAGTGCCTCATCCGCTACAGCCAGTACTTCGCTGGCGAGGAACGTTGGACAGACTGGGACTCGCTGGGGGTTTCGGACTGGGAGCGACTACTGGCCCGTCTGCCCGCGGCGGCGCGGGCTGACGCGGCCGCTTTCCATAGCGGACCTCACGAGGTCCAGGGGGGCATCTGGTGGCAGCGATTCTGGCGCCGCGATCCCACGGCCGGGGAGGACACTCCACCGGATCCCACGACATAACCCCGGAGCGCGACCGACACCAGTCCGCCTCCGGGGTCACGTCTGCGCCCTCGCTGGCGCGAGTTACGCCCGCTGGTCGATGGGCACGTAGTCCAGGCGCGTGGGCCCGGTGTACTCCGCGCGCGGGCGGATCAGCCGGTTGTTGCCGTACTGTTCCAGGACGTGGGTGGTCCAGCCCGCCGTGCGGCTCATGGCAAAGACCGGGGTAAAGACGTCCCGGGGGATGCCCATCAGGGCATACACCGAGCCCGAGAAGAAGTCCACGTTCGGATACAGCGGCTTGCCCTGGGGAAACAATGCTTCCACCTTGCGCAGCATGTCGTACCACTTCAGGTTGCCGGCCGTGCGGCCCACTTCTTCCGAGTACCGCCGCAGGATCGTCGCGCGCGGGTCCTCCGCCTTGTACACGCGGTGCCCAAAACCCATGATTTTCTTCTTCGCGGCCAGCGCCTCGGCCATCCATCCCTCTACCCGGTCCACGCTGCCAATTTCCTCGAGCATGTGCATGACCTGCTCGTTGGCACCGCCGTGCAGGGGGCCCTTCAGCGTCCCGATGGCCGACGTGATGGCGGAATACATGTCCGACAGCGTCCCCGCCGTAACGCGGGCCGAGAACGTCGACGCATTGAGCTCGTGGTCAGCGTGCAGCATGAGCGCGACGTCCATCACGTGCGCATGCAGCGCGGGAGGGCGCTCGCCGTGCAGCATGTACAGAAAGTTTTCCGCCAGGGACAGGCTGGGATCGGGGTCCACGGGCGCTTGGCCATTTCGGATACGGTCGAACGCCGCCACCACGGTGGGCAACTGGGCAGTCAGTCGGCCCGCCTTCCGCCGGTTGGCCTCCGGCGTCATGGCGTCGCCCTCCGGGTCGTAGATGCCCATTAGCGACACAGCCGTCCTGAGCATGTCCATAGGGTGCGTCGCATGCGGGAGGGTGTGGAGGAGCGCCATGACCGGCGCGGGCACCTGCCGCTCGGCGGACAGTTCGCGGATGAAGGCGTCCAGTTCCGGGCGCGTCGGCAGATGGCCGTTCCACAGCAGAAAGGCCACCTCTTCGAAGCTGGAGTGGGCGGCCAGGTCGGTTATGTTGTAGCCGCGATACAGGAGCCGGCCCTCATGGCCATCGATGAAGCAGATGTCGGAGGTGCCGGCCACCACATCTTCGAGGCCGGCCTTGAACGGAGTCTCGGGCATAATTCGGTCCCTCCTCGCCGGGTGCGCTTGCTTGCGCGACCCTGACACCCCCCATTCTACTCCTCTCCCCCAGCCTCCCCACAAGCGCACCAGAGCGGCCACTCCGCGCCCAAGGGTCGAGGGGCGTCTGCGGTCCGTCCAGGGCGCCGCGGGGGGCGTGCAGAGGCCACGCCCAGGGGGTGCTTGGCCTCAACGTGCGGACTCGCGTTGCAGGTAGGCCGCCAAGCCGTCAAGCATTTCGGCGGTGCCGCTCTTCCGCAGCGCTGGCGCGTCGGCACCCAGGTGCCCGTCCAGGAACGTGCCCTGCTCAGTCCAGGCGAGCAGAGTGCCCTCGCCGCGGGGAATGAACGCGATCGTCGCCAGCGATACGGAAATCCGCTGGCCGTCGGCGTACATCTCATAGCTGTACACGAGCCGGCGGTCCGGCACGATGTCATAGTACCGGGCGTCGTACCGGTACGTCGTCCCGTCCATCTGCATCGTGAAGAATTCGCGTCCGCCAACCCGAAAGTTAAACTCGGCGGCCCCTTCGCCCGCGGCACCCGGCCCATCCAGCGGCGCCACGCCGTCTGTAACCCCCCAGCTGTCCTTCGCCTGCTCACTGGCAAAGGCCCCAAACACGACCGCCGCCGGCACGGCATACCTCCGCTCGAGCGTGAACGTGTCGTGGATGACCGCATGATCGTTCATAACGTGATCCCTCCCATCATCGAGCCGTCCGGGCCCCCATGCCCACCGTTTCGCGATTGCGGGCGCCCCAGCACCACCGTGGGCCCAGCCGGGATGCCCCATCCACCCTCTGCGCGCGTCGGCGTGCAGGAGTGCGGGGACGGCGGGCCATCGCCGGCCGGCGGCCCGATCAGTCGGGCACGGCCGCCTTGCCCACCTCGGCGGGCTCCCACGTCCACACCGGCCGCCCGTCAAGCCGGGTGCCCCGCGGCGGCAGGGAGCCGCGGCGCATGTGGCGCATCACCTGGGTCAGCACGAACTGCTGCATGCGCGCTTCCTGCGCCGCGGAATCCAGCGCTTCCGGCGCCAACGGGACGTGCTCCACCCGCACCGGGTACCGGTCCATTTCGTATACGCCGTCGTACACGGACAACTCCACCTGCCAACTTTCGCCGGCCGGCGTCATCTTCACCACTTTCACCATGCGTGGTCCCTCCTTGCCATCTCGGTGCCCATCTCGGTGCCGTATCCGTCAGGGGGATTCCGGCACGACGGCCGCCTCCCGCGCCGGCAGGCCGCAGCCCCGCCAAAACAGCCGCCGCACCACTTGGCCGGCATCCCACAGCCGGCTGGGGCCGGGATCCTGGGCCATTTGCCACACCAGCACTTCCCCCAGCGCTCCTTCCAGCATGCGCGCCGCACACTCGCGCTCCCACGCGTCCATGCCCGCCTCGGCCAGGTCCTCGGCGATGAGGGCGGCCAGCGTCCGCCGCACGCGGTCCAGCCGGTCCCGAAACAACGGCGACGCCCCCGGCGCATCGCGCAGGACCACGGCTGCCAGCTGGCGCTCGTGGTCAAACACGCGCACCGCCGCCTCCATGGACACCCACAGCTTGTCCGTCACGGCCGTCTCACCTGCCCGCGCTGCCGCCACCCCGGCCAGCACCCGCTCATACAGCCGGTCGATCAGGGCCGACAGACAGTCATCTTTGGACGGAAAATAGAGATAGAACGTGCCCGTGGCGCAGCCGGCTTCCTCCGTAATCGCCTTGACCGACGCCCCCTGGTACCCCTCACGCAGGAACACCAGAATGGCTGCCCGCAGCAGGGCCTCACGCCGATCTTCGACCAACTTGGCACCTCCCCGGGTGCATCGCGCCCGTACCTGGTATACTCAATCTTAATACAGCGACGCGCGAGGGCGTCACCCCGGGCCGAGCCGAAACAGTTTGAGCAGAAGGACGTTGGCCGCATGTTGCGCAACCGCATTAGACAGGTGCCCGTTACGATTCGGGAGACCCACTACGTGCACGAGTATTTGATTCTACCGGACGTGGCGGCCGTCTTGGCCGAGACGCCGGAGGGCGTGGTCCTGGTGGAGCAGTACCGCCCGACCCTGGGCCGGCGGATTCTGGAGCTGCCGGCGGGTCGGCTTCGGCGTGGAGAAGACCCAGTGGCCGGTGCCCGCCGCGAACTGCAGGAAGAAACCGGGTTCGTTGCCGGCCCCATGCGGTTTCTGGCCCGATTCTATCCGTCGGTGGGGGTGGCGCGGAACAAGTGCCACCTGTACTACACAAAAAATCCGCGGCTGGGCGAGATGCACTGGGACGCCACGGAGGACATTGTCGTCACGAAAGTCCCGCTGGACCAGATCCCGGCCATGCTGCTGGACGGCCGGGCAGCGGACTCCAAGACCCACTTGGGCCTGGTGTACTTTCTGGTGTCGCAGGGGTGGGTATGGCAGCACGGCCGGTGGCTAGCGCCGGCGGCCGACGCCCCCCGCCGGCAGCGGCCGTCGGACTAGCGGTCAGAGAGGAGGAGCCAGTGGCATGAACGTGGGACGGGGGCCTCAGGCGGAAGACGATCAGCCGGCGCGGCGGCCGTCGACACCCAAGCGGGGTGGGCATTCACTGCGCATCGCGCCGGTGCGGGGCAAGGTGGTGCCATTCCCGACGCGCCGCGGCCCCTCCCGCCGACTGCCCCCGCCGCCGTCGCGTGGACGCTTTCGGCTGGCGTGGATCTGGGTGGGGCTGGTCGTGATCGCCCTCATCATTCCCTACATCTGGCACGGGTAGGGATGACGCCTCATCGGGAGGCGCTGGACACGATCCGCTCCGCCAGCTGGGGCTCGCCGTCCCAGGCTCGTGACGTGAGCACCACCTCGGTGTCGCCCCGCCGGGTTTCGAGGGCCGCCGGCCCGCCCCACAGGCGGCTCACCGCCCCCAGCGCGTGCGGCAGCAGACTGGCGTCCAGCTCCCGCCCGTCGAACCGATGCACGAGCTGGAGCGTGCCCGCGTCCACGCCGTCCAGCTCAATGCGGGGAATACCACCGTTGTCCAGCTCGGCCAACAGCTGCGCCTTGACCGTGGCGAACGACCCGTCCACATGAGACAAGCACTGGGCCGCGATCGACTCATCCAGATACCGGTCGATGAGCGCCGCGTCGTTGATCCAGTGGCGGTCCCGCCAGGGCCGCTCAGGGTCGTCGGCGGCCGCGCGCTCCCACAGCAGCAGGCCCAGGGCGTAGGGATTCAGGGCGCGGCCCGGCGCCACCACCTGGGCATGCAGCTGCGCGGCGTCCACCACATCGCCGAACGGCAACACCTGGTCGCGCACGAGGCGCCGATGCCACCACGTCGCCCAGCCTTCGTTGGCAATTTTGGTTTCCAGGGCCGGGCGCATGAAGCGCGCCTGCTGCTCCACGATCGAGAGCGCGTGGCGCTCTCGATCCGTCAGGTGGGCCCCCGCCCGCGCCACCCACCGCAACACGTTCTGTGGCGCCGTCGGATCCGCGGTGTAGGGGTCGATCAAGTCCGCCAGCACCGCCGCGTCATCCAGGAAGGCCTCCCATCCCCGCCCCCGCTGCCAGGGCGCCGCCTCCTCCATCCACTCACGCCAGAGGCGCGTGCGGCGGGCCATGTCGGGCGGCTGCTGGGCAAAGCGCACGTGGTGGCGGAAAAAGTCGGCGTGCGCCAGCACGTGGGCCATCACCAGACGCGTCTGGGCCCGCGGGGTCGAGTTCAGGAGATACGCCACCGCTGGACGCGTAGGCACCACCAGCTCGTACAGTCGCAGCTCGCGATACTGCTGCGCGAGTCGGAGCCGGTAGTACGCCTTGCCAAACGACCAGTGCCCGAGGCGGGTCAGGAGCCCGCCATAAGCGGTCACGGTTTCCAGCAGCCGGACCGGCACCATCTGAAAGTCGACGGGCCCAGGGTCCAGGCCCGCGCGCTCTGCGGCCTCGGCGACGCCCTCCAGCACGGGCCGCCAGGGCGCGGCCGGATCCGCCTGCTCACTCGCCTGCATCGTTGTTACTCCTCCTGCCGGGGGCCCCGGTGCCCAAAAACCGCACCAGCGCCCGAAACACGTCTTCCTTGCCGCGCAGCAGCACGGATCGGGTCCGAGCGCGCGTGCGGAACCCCTCGTACAGGGGACTCGCATGCCGCGCGGTGTCGTGAATCTCGCCGTAGCCAAACAGGTTCACCCGTGCCGCCAGCGCTTCGCCCGCGGCCAGCGCCTGGACGTTGTCCGACGTGAGGTTGCCGCCGTCCGTGAAGTGAAACGCGTACGCGTTGTACTGCGAGGCCGGAAAGCGCTCCAGCACGTCGAGCGCGAGCCGGTACACGGAGGACGACACCGTGCCCCCGCTGGCGCCCCGGTGAAAGAACGTGTCCTCATCCACCTCGCGGGCGCGGACGTCGTGGGCCAAAAACACCAGTTGAATGCGCGGATAGCGCGTCCTGAGGATCCGCACGGCCCAGTAGAAGAAGCTGCGGGCGAGAAATTTCTCAAAGCTCCCCATGGATCCGGAGGTGTCCATCAGGGCCAGCACCACGGCCCCCGCCTCCTCCTCTTCGGCCGGTCGGGCCTGCCAGTAGCGCAGGTCGGTGGGCCAGATGGCCAGGCGCGGTCCCGCCTGACGATGAGTCAGACTTTGTGCCACCGTCCGAGCCCGTGACAGGTTGGCGGACACGCCATGCGGGGCGAGCACCGCCGCCTGTTCGCCGCCCGCCATCTCGCGATGACGCCGCTGGGGGTCCCACTCGGGCAGCGCCAGCGCCTGAAACAGGGCGGTCTCCACCTCCTCCAGCGTCACCTCGGCATCTACCAGATTTTCGAGGCCAGGCCCCCGACCTCCAGCCGCCCCCGACATTCCCGCCCCGCGGTCCGCCCCCTCAGCCGCCCCGCCCTCCGCGCCGGCGCCCGGTGCCTGGTAGCGAAAACGCGCCTCCGTCAGGGTTTCCACCGGCACCCGGAGCACCCGGCGCCGGTCGTCTGCGCGCGCCACCAGAATGCTCTCCTCCTGCACCAGGTCGGTGAGGTGCGACTGGATGGCATCCGCCACCCGCTCTTTGTGCCGCCGCTGATCATCCTCCGCGGGAAACATGAGGTCCCAGCCGCGGGATGTCAGCCGGTAGGGATGGCGTCCCGGCGGTGTCGACCGCGCCCCCTCGTTCATCGGCCCCTCCGTTCTGGCGCGCTAGCGCGCCTGCAGCTCAGCCACATACTGAAGGGCGCCCGGTGCACAGCGAGCACAGTACCCGCTCTGCGTCAGTCCCACGACCACCTGCTGCAGTCGCACGTCATCCCCCTGGGCGTCACCATGGGGCGCCAGCGCCAGCAGGTCCGCCAGCTGATCAAACACGCGGCGCTCCACCGCCTGTCTGAGACGGGCATGTACGCGATAGTCCCACGCTTCGCGCTGGCCCCCCACGGCCGCCACGCGGAGCCACAGCTCCTCGCGGAAGGTGCGCCGCTGCGCATCCAGAATGCCGAGCGGCTCCTCAATGCTGCGCATGAGCGCCTCGTCGGGCACCGGCGCCCCGTCGCCCTCCGGTCCGCGCGATCCAGGCGGGCGGAGCCACTGGTCCACCTGATCCAGGTAGCGTTGAAACAGGGCCCGCGCATGGTCCGCAAAGACGGCGATGAACTGGCGCTCGACGTCGCGGCGCACGCGCTCGTCATAGGCGCGGCGCGCCTGCCCGATCCACTGCTGCAGGCGGTCGGGACCCACGCGCTCAGCCAGGGCGTGCTGCCCGATGCCCGCATCCAGCGCGCGCAGCACCGCCGGCGCACTGATGCACGACCCCTCCCGGCGGACGACGGCCGCCGCCAGGCGGTTGACCACAAAACGCGGGTCCAAGCCCTCCATTCCCATGCCGGCTCCCGTCTGGGCGGCTTGTTCCCGAATGGCCGCCGCCTCCTCGGGGGACAGCCCGGGAACCTCCTGCCCGTTCAGCACCTCCAAACGGGTCACGGGGTCGGCCACGGTGTCCGGCCGGTCCTTGAGCCGCGACAGCACTGACACGGCGGCGGCGGCCTCCAAGGCGCCGGGCGCCCAGTGCACCGTCTCGACGAGCCGGCTGTGCCCCAACAGCTTCTTGTACACCGCCACCTCGTCGCACACTCGCAAGGGGTACGGCACCCGAATGACAATCATGCGGGACAAGAGCGCCTCGTTGCGGGGGTTGGCCGCGAAGGCCCGATACTCATGGTCGTTGGTGTGGCCCACCACCACCTGATCGGCGGAAATGAGGGCAAAGCGGCCCGCCTTGAACTGGCCCTCCTGGGCCAACCCCAGCAGCTGGTACAAAAACCGCTCATCCAGCTTCAGCATCTCCTGGAATTCCATCACGCCCCGGTTGGCGCGGTACAGTTCGCCGTCAAAGCGAAAGGCCCGGGGGTCCGACTCCGACCCGTACTGCGTGATGGTCGAAAAATCCAGAGAGCCCGTGAGCTCGGCCACATCCTGCGACTTCGGGTCGGACGGGACAAACGTCCCAATGCCCAGACGCTCCGCTTCGCTAAACACGACGCGAGTCACCGGCATGTCCAGGTAGGCGCCGCCGTACTCCTCCTCAAGGGTCAGCCGACAGCGCGGGCACAGTTCGCCCGGGGGGACGCGACCCAACCGGCGGGCCCAGTCGGTCCTGAGGGCCGGCGGGAGCAGATGCAGGGGATCCTCCTGCATCGGACAGCCGGCAATCCCGTACACGGCACCGGCGTCGGTCGCGGTCCAGGCTTCCAAACCCCGTTTTAACAGCCACACCAGTGTAGACTTCCCGCCGCCGACGGGACCCACCAGGAGCAGCAGCCGGCGCCGCGTGTCCAACCCCAGGGCCGCGCTGTGCAAGTATTCCTCCACCAAGGTGTCCACCGTGCCCTCCAAGCCGTACAGCTCGTGGTCGAAAAAGGCCCACGCGCTCTGGCCGGCCCGGTCGCTGGCGCGCCGGCCGGCGGCGTGAATCATCCGATACAGGCGAGTGTGTGCGTCATCCGCCAACTCCGGGCGGTCCGCGACCACGTCTAAGTACTGGGCCAAGGTGCCGGACCAACCCAAGGAGAAACCTGCGGCGGGACGCGCTTCTTCCACAGCCATACTCAACCTCCTTTGCCTGCGACTAGGATCCCCACGCGACCCGGTTTTATCCAGCCCAGCGGCACGCCTGGAAGGCGCGCCAGCCCGCACCCGACCACGCCAGGGACCGGACGCCGCTCTCCCGGGAACCCTGGGCGCGTGCATACACGGAGAGCGCTCAGCCAGCCTAGGTGCTGTGCGTAGAGACGGAGTTGCAGTCCGGGCTGGTTCGCGGATGGGGGAGGCAGCGTGCAAATTACCTGGTCGGCCAGCGATGGAACCGTCCACAATCGAAGCGGCGCGGCCGTCGCCGACTGGCCGCGCGGGGCACGGGCCGTGTGGGCGGACCTGGACTTGGCCGAGGACGAGGCGCTGCTGGAGCCCGTCCTCGGGCACGTGGCCCGCGCGCGCGCGGGCTTGGCGGCCCGCATTGTCCGCCATGAACGGCGGCGCCCCAGCCTCCTGCTGTATCCGGAAGCGGTCACCTTTCTCCTGGCCGACATGGCGCTCGAGGCCGGTCGCGAGGTGAGTGTCGCCTCCGAGCGGCGGCGCGCGCTGCACGTGGTCATGAACCGGAAGGTGCTGGTCACCGCGCACGTGGCGGATTCGGAGCTACTGGCCGTGGCGTGGGAGGAGACGCGGCGCGGCGAAACGCTGGCCGAGGGCGTCGATTTGGCTCTGTACCAGGTGCTCACGGCGTATCTGTCCGCGTGGGAGCGGCTGCGCGGCCACCTCATCGCGGACTACGAGTCGATTCAGGCCGAGATGCTGCTGCATCCGTACGCCAACTTGGCCCCGCGCATCCTGGCTGCGCGCCGCGCGCTGTTGGCATTCAACCGGATCCTGCGCCCGGAAGCCGAGATATTCCAGCTCCTGGGGTCTAGCGACTTTACCTTCGTCCAAAAGACACACCGCGCGTACTTCCAGGACGTCACGGACCGCATGACCGACCTGGTGGACGAGGTGGAGGCCACTCGGGAAGGATTGTCGGGGACGGTCGAGGCGTACACGTCGATGCAGTCCAACGAAATCAACAAGGTGGTCAAGCTGCTGACGATCATCTCGGTGCTCTCCCTGCCGGCCACCACCATCGCATCCATCTATGGGATGAACTTCAAAATCCCCGAACTGCACTGGTGGTTCGGCTATTGGTACAGCCTGGCGCTCATGGCGTCGGTGACGCTGACCCTCCTGTGGTGGGTGCGTCGCCACCAGGGATTCCGCTAAGCCGCCCCATCGCCAGGGATCACTGTGCACCCCATCGCCCGGCCGCCCGCTGGCGCCCAGAGTGGGCTGGCGAATGACATGGCGCGGCCGTTGCAATATTTTAGAGGATTTCCGCATGATGCGAGGTCAGCGGATGCAAGCCGGCAGCACCTTGTGCCGGTCCGGCGGCGGGTATGGTTTTAGGACAAGCCCGTGGAGCATCTTGACGTGGACCGGCATGCCGAGTGGCCGATCGCTCGGGTGGTCCGGCGAGGGCGGCTCGACGACGTGCGTCGGGTCCTCAGCGTCTACGGCGTGGACCAGGTACACGGGGTGGCCCCACCGCCACCGCGCTCTTCCCGAGGCGTTGCGATCGTATTGGAGCCACGTTCTGTCGGAAGGGGGCCGGGGACAAACCGAACCTGGAACGCTCACGGTGCGGCGGCCGCTCTCTTAGCCTGTCGGTGCGCTGGACATCGTGTGGGGCGGAATCCCCGGCGGCCGTCACCGGCACGCCTCCCGCGTATAGCCCGTCGCCGTTAACGCATAGGAGTCACGAGGGCTCTCCCGACCCCGCGCCGCGGGCTCACGGCTCCCCGATCGGGGACCGAGCGGCTTAGGCGGCAGGCGGCACCTCCCCCGGCGGCTGAACGCGGACCCAGACGGCAATTTCCCACAGGTACCCGCACAGTGCTCGGGCGACTGCCGCGATCGCCTTCGGGGTGCCCCGACGCCCTGGCAGGGTGCGCAGCCGCGCATGGAGGCGCTGTGGCGCCCGCCCGCTGATGGCGCTCACCGGCGGCTCCCACGGCCCCAGCGCCGCGAGGCGGCGCCCCACCGGCCCGTCGGTGCGCGGCCGGAACCGATAGCTGCGGGCCGCCTCCACCAAGATGCGGCGGAGGGGGGCGTTGCCCGTCTTCGTCAGTCCGCCCTGGTGCCGCGTGACGCCGCTCGAGGCTTCGGACGGCACCCACCCGGCCCAGGCCATCATGTGCCGCGGGTGCGTGAAGGTCGCGCCGTCGCCCCGCCCGGCGGCCAACGTCGCCGCCGTGAGCCAATCCACGCCGCGGAGCCCCTGCCACGCCCGCATCAGCGGCGCCAGCGGGTGGGCCGGCCACGCGGTCCCGATCTGCCGGGTGATCCGGTCCACCCGCGTGTCCGCTTCCTCCAATTGGCTGAGCAACTCCACCCACACCGGGTCCCGGGGGGGCGGTGTCGGCGTGACCGGCCGGAGCCAGGCCCGGTAAGCCGGCCCCCAGGCGGCCCGGCCCGCCGGAGGGCGGAGGCCCCAGCGCCGGAGCGTGCTCTTGACCCGCTGCCGCGCGCGCTGGCGGACCGGCACCGCCGTCGTCCGCGCCCGCACCCAGTCGCGGAAGGCTTCCTCGGCCGCGGTCGGCACCCGCACCGGCGTCAGCGTCCCCGCCCACAGCGCGTCCGCCCAGTGGCGCGCATCGCGCCGGTCCGTCTGGAGGCGGTCGGTGGGCCGCGTCGGCACCAGGCCCGGCGCGATGACCGGGCAGGCCACCCCCAGCGCCGTCAACTGCCGCTGCGGGAGTAGCATGGGTTGTGTAAACTCCCTGGTCCCATATTCTGGAGTTTACCGTGAGGAAGCTTCCCATGAGCATATTGACCCACGAGCAAATGCGCGACTTCATCGCGACCCATGACTTCCGGTCCCCCGAAGACGTCCAGCGGGCCTTGAAAAGCCTGTTTGCGGAGACGCTGCAGGCGATGTGGGCCGGCGAGCTGGAGACCGTTGGGCTATCCGAAGCACCAGGCCGGCCCCAAGCCCACCCCGAACCGCCGCAACGGCCGGTACCCCAAGCAGGTCACCACCGAATACGGGGAGGTGCCCCTGGCGATCCCCCGCGACCGCGACGGGAGCTTCACGCCCGTCGTGGTGCCCCCGCATCAGACCACGATGGTCGGCATTGAGGACCCAGTCATCGCCCGGTATGCGCGGGGGACCGACCCGGGACATTCAGGCCCAACTGGCGCACCTGTATGGCGTGGAGATCTCGCCGGCGCTGGTGTCGAACATTACGGACCAGCGGTTACCCCGCATCACGGAGTGGCAGCAGCGGCCGCTGGCCGCCTGCTACCCCGTGGTGTTCTTGGACGCCATCCCCTACAAGGTCCGCGAGGACGGCCGGGTGGTCAATAAAGCTGCCTACATGGTGGTGGGCATTGACCTCGAGGGCTACCAGGACGTCCTGGGGATGTGGATCGGGGCTCACGAATCCGCGAAATTCTGGCTCACCGTGCTGAGTGAGCTCAAAAGCCGGGGGGGTCCAGGATGTCCTGGTTGTAGCGGTGGACCACCTCACCGGGTTCAGTGAAGCGATTGCCACGGTGTTCCCGCGGGCGGACGTGCAGAAGTGCGTGGTCCACCAGACCCGGACCTCGCTCCAGTACGCCGCCCGCAAGGACTATGCGGCCCTCACGGCGGCCCTGCGCCCCATCTACCAGGCGCCCACGGAAGACGCGGGGACGGCGGCGCTGGCGGACTTTGCCGCCGACTGGGGGGACCGGTATCCCACGGTGGTGCGGTCCTGGGAAACCAACTGGGACGAACTGACGACCTTTTATCGGTATCCCGAGGGGCTCCGGCGCACGATCTACACCACCAACCCTCTCAACAGGATTGAAGGCTTCCACCGGCAGCTGCGCAAGGTGACCAAGCGCAAGAGCCTCAACGACGGACACGGCGCTGACGAAAATGCTGTACTTGGCGGGCCAAGAAGCTAGCGGAAGTGGACGAACCGTCTGCCGCACTGGGGCGAGATTCTGGGCCAGTTGGTCATCTACTTTGAGGACCGGCTGACCCCCTACCTGAAATAACCACCGGGGAGTTTACACAACACCCTTGACAGTCCCAGGCGGGTTTCCCGGAGCATCTCGAGGACCACATTGGGCTTCAAGGCCGGAGCATCATGCTGTCCCATGGATTGTCACGGGACCAAGATGTCACGGGACCAAGACAGGGACTTCAGGGTCTGTCCAAATTCCTGGGTCCGCGATACAGCTCCGGGGTGACGCTTGCACGCCGCCGCGGCATTCGGAGCGCCAGCATTCCGCCCCACGTTGTGCGCGCGCGGTCCGCCTGGCGATCGGTCGTCCGCTTGTCCGGCGCTGCCTGCCCCGTCCCCTGGGTCTGCGCCTGTAGCCCCTGGGCCAAGACGTGCTCCAACAACCGGGTCACCCCGCCATCTCCTACAAACCGGGGCGGGACAACGTCGTCGCCCAGGGGAATCGGATGCGGAGTCCTGGTTCTCTCCTCCAGGATTGATGGGCTGCACCGCTCATCCATCTACCCGAGGGAACCATGGCTCTCGCCGGGTCCGAGATCCATCGGACTTTTACACAATCCTATGGACTCGACTGGCTGGGGCGCCTCGACCCGATGCTCGCAACCACCCGCCACGGCGGGAGACTGCCCCGTCCGGGCGCTCCGAATCCGGTGGGCCGCTGTATATGGCGGAGCAGCCAACCAGATACTACCTACGGTGACGCGAGGGCAAAGGAGCGGATCCTGTGCATTTCGACGGTGGCGAACTGTGGCTTTCCCTATGGCGCACCGCCATTCTCTGGGCGATCACGCTCGCGGTGTTCCGCTTGGTCGGCAAGCGCACGCTGGGCAAAATGGGCGCCTTTGACTTCGCGGTGATCATTATGATGGGCGAGGCCACGGCCATCGGCATGGAGGATCCCCACGTGGCCCTGGTGATCCCGATCGGCATCGTCGTCCTGCTCGGCGTCCTGCAGTGGGCGCTCACGTTTCTCAACGTGCGGTGGACTGCCTTGGAGCGCCTCACCCAGGGCACGCAGACGGCGGTCGTGAAGGACGGCGAAGTGCAGACCGCGGCCATGCGCGCTGAGCGCATATCCCAAGCCGATCTCCTTATGGAACTCCGTCAGAAGGGCATTGCATCCGTTCAGCAGGTTCGCGAAGCGTATCTGGAACCCACCGGCCAGGTGAGCGTCTTTCAAACGTCTTCCAGCTCCAGCGGCGGCGGGTCGGGATCCGAGGGCTCGTCGTAGGCAGGCAGCTCCCCGTCGCGGCTCCGACACGACCACCGGCCGTGGGTGAGGCCGCGGAGGGCTCCGAAGGATGAACCCCGTGGGGAGACTCTGGCCGCGCTGTCCGCAGGCGCCGTCACGATGACGTGCACGCCGTCTCTGGCCCGCGTGCGCGCTGCCTCCAGCTCGCGCGCTAGGTCGTCACGGCCATCGTAGGCGTGTGCGCATTCGGCTACCATGAGTCCTGGGTGAAAACATTCACGGCCGAATTCCGGGGGAGGTGCGCAGCGTGAAAGTGCTGATTTCCGTGGACATGGAGGGCATCGCCGGTGTGAGCGGGCGCGACGAGGTGGCACGGGGCCACTCGGAGTACGAGCGCTTTCGCCGCCTGATGACGGATGAAGCCAATCAGGCCATTGTCGGCGCGGCACGGGCCGGAGCCGATGAGATTTGGGTCAACGACTCGCATGGGAGCATGCGCAATCTGCTGTACGAAGAACTGGACGAGCGGGCCGAGCTAATTTCCGGCTTCAACAAGCCCCTTTGCATGATGCAGGGCGCCGAGGGAGCCGACGCCGTGGTGTGCATTGGCTACCACGCGCGGGCGGGCACGGCCCAGGCGGTGCTGGACCACACCATCTCCGGCGCCCAGGTGCACAACTGGTGGATGAACGGCGTCTTGGTGGGCGAAACCCAAATCAACGCCGCCCTGGCCGGATCGTTCGGCGCCCCCCTCGTGCTGGTCAGTGGCGACGACACCTTGGCCCAGCAGGTGCAGGCAACGCTGCCCGCCACCCGCACGGTGGTCGTCAAGCACGCCCTCGACACCCTGACCGCACGGTCGCGCCCCCGCTCCGTCGTTCACCACGACATTCGCGAGGGTGTGGAAGCCGCCGTCCGCGAGCGGACCGCGGTGCCGCCGGTGCGCCTGGAAGGCCCAGTCACGTTCCAAGTCGAAATGGTGCGCTCCACGCAGGCGGAGGTGGCGTGCTGGTTTCCGGCGGTCGAGCGCGTGGACGCCCGAACCATCGCGGTAACGGGCGACGACGTCGTCACGGCGTGGCGGATGGCGATGGGCGCCCTGCTCCTGGGCTCGACGGCCGACCGGTAGCGGTCGCCGTCAATCAGCCCCCGTGACCACCACCACGCCGACACGCCCGGGACCGTGCACCCCAATCCACAGTTGACCTTCGATGTCGGCCGTGGAGCTCGGCCCCGAGATGATTTTGGCCATGGCCGGCGGAGGGCCCTCGGCCCGCACCCGCCGGAGGCCGTCGGCCACGGTGGCCACCACCTGGGCCTCGCGCAGCACGATGAGGTGGCTGGGCGGCAGGAGGCTCGGCCAGAGACCCTGCCCCGGTGCACTCGTGAGCGCCACCGACCCGGTGTCGGCCACCGCCCAGGCGGCACCGGTGACCCCGAGCACCGCCGACGCGGCTACACCGCGCAGCACCGTCGGGTCCGTGGGGCGGCCGCCGACCGTGAGCGGCTCCCGCCCCGTGACGGCCGTCACGGTCCATCGGTCTGGAGGAAGCGCCGCCTCCCACGCAAGCGACGCCCACGCAGGACCGGGCCACCACAGGGCCGGGGGCTTCTGCCCCGGCACGCGGTCGATAAGAGCATCCGCCGCCGCTGCCACCGTGCCGGTCAGACCGGGCCCGGGCGCGGTCTCCCAGTACTGTCCGCCCAGCCCTTCCCAACGCGCGCGAAACGCCTGCCGGAGCGGCGAACCGCCGGGCCCGCTCATACCGGCGCCTTCCCGGACGGCGAGCGGCGGGCCCACCACTCGTGAAAGGTTTCGGGGGCAATCGGCGGCATGTCCCGCGTCTCGAACCAGCCGGCCCACAAGCCCGGCGAGCGCACGAGGCGCCCCTGCCGCATCATGAATCGCTGGCCGCGCCGCGCCCAGGACACGAAGCGCTGGTACTGCCGCGGGGACGACCAGAGACGCCCCCACGCCCGATACGTCAGTCGCGTCCCGGCGGCCTCCCGGCCTTCGTCGACCTGGCGGCGCCGCAGCGTGATGAAGTGGTCCGGCAGGGCGATGTCCATCGGGCACGCCTCCACACACGCGTTGCAGAGCGTACAGAGCGACTTGGGCAACTCGGGCAGGAAGTCCAGGCCCGCCAGCAGCGGCGTTTCCACAGCCCCGATGGGACCGGCGTAGGTGGAGCCATACGCGTGTCCGCCCACCTGCCGGTACACCGGGCACACGTTGTAACAGGCGCCACACCGAATGCAGGTGAGGACGTCCGCGTACGGCCCGCCCAGCAGCTGCCGACGGCCGTTGTCCACCAGCAGCACGTGCAGTTCCTCCGGCCCCTCCGGTGAGCCGGCGGCGCGGGGGCCCGAGATCAGGGTCGTGTAGGCCGACAGGCGCTGACCCACGCCCGAGAGGGCCGGCTGCTGGATCACGGCTGCCAGGGCGTCCCACGTGTCCAGCACCTTGTCGATGCCGGCAATGACCACGTGCACCGGCGGCAGGGACGCCACCATGTCGGCATTGCCCTCGTTGGTGATCAGCACGACGGTGCCCGTCTCCGCCACCAGAAAGTTGGCCCCCGTAATGCCGATCTCCGCGGCCAGGAAGTCCTCGCGCAGGCGCTGGCGCGCAAACGCGGTCAGCGGCCCCACGTCGTCCGAGGTCGGGCCGGGCACCCCCTCGCGGTCCGCGGTTTCCTGGAAGACGGCGTGGATCTCTTGGCGGTTTCTGTGCGCCGCCGGCGCCAGGATGTGGCTGGGACGCTCGTCCAGCAGCTGGATGATGTACTCGCCCAGATCCGTCTCCCGAACGGCCAGACCGGCGGCCGCCAGGCGCCGGTTCAGATCCAATTCTTCCGTCAGCATGCTTTTCGACTTGACAATCCGCTGCGCCCCCCGACGGGCGGCCAGGCTCACAACGTAGTCGGCCACCTCTTTGGGGCCCTCAGCAAAAATCACCCGCGCGCCGTTCGCGGACAAGCGGTCGCGCAGCTGGTCCAACAGGGGCTCCACCTGGGCCATCGCCCGTCGCTTGGCGTCCCGCCCGGCCACGCGCAGCACCTGGCCGGCCGGGTAGCTGGCGTACGCGCGGCGACGGGCGTCGGCCAGCCGGTGCGTGACGCTGCGGATGTTGGCCCGCAGCACGGGGCTGGCGAGCGCCCGATCACGGCGCGCCGCCCACGGCGCGGGATCGCGCGGGAGCCGTCCCGCCATCACGGCACCTCCCGGGCAAACCGCCCCGCCCGGGCCAGCTGCGTGGGAGCCAGCTCTCCACGGTCGGCCAGATCCACCAGCTCCGCGAGATGCAGCACCGGCCAGGCGACGCCGGTACGGGACAGGCGACCTGCGAGGTGCAGCAGGCATCCCCAGTCGCAGCTCACCATGGCATCCGCCTGGGTGGCCCGCAGCGCCGTCAGCTTGTCGTCGGCGAGTGCCGTAGAGATTTTCGGCTCGGTCATCGCGTAGGTGCCGCCAAAACCGCAGCACTGGTCCTCGTCCTCCGGCGTGGCCACCCTCACCCGCAGTGCCGCCAGTACGGCGGCCGCGTCGGCGCCCGCGCCCAGCACCCGCCGCATATGGCAGCCCGTGTGCAGCGCCACGCGGGTCGTGGTCGTGTCTTCGTCCGCGACCGGCGCAAGGGCGGCCCGATTCAGCCACTGGGACAACTCCCAGAGCCGACCGGCCACGCGCGCGTGCCGTACGCGCCAACTACTGTCCCAGCCCGGTTGGTCCGCGGCCCAGTCCAAAAGCTTGGGGTATTCTTCGCGGACCATGGCGACGCAGGAGCCCGACAGCCCCACGGTGGCGCGCTCTCCTCTGTCGGGGCCTGGCGTGGGCGGGGCATCCAGCGCCGCCAGCAAATTTTTCGCCATGGCCCACGCCTCCGGCCAGTGGCCGGCATTGTAGGCAAACTGCCCACAGCACGTTTGTCCGAGAGGAAACCCGACCTGAGCGCCGCGCCGCTCCATCACCGCCACGGCCGCCCGACCGGTTGCGGGTTCGAACAAATCCACGAGGCACGACACAAACAAGTCGACCTGCTCCACACTACACCTCCTTGTGCCGCCACCGGTGCCAGTCCAGGCAGCCCAACTGCCCGCTCACCCGTTCCACCGCTTCGACCAGGGCCGGCGCAATGGCGGCCTCACGCTCGGGCGAAAACCGTTCGCTGGCCATGGTCACCGAGACGGCGGCCACCACCGCGCCGGTGTGCTCCACCACCGGCGCCGCGACACAGCGCACATCGCCTGAGTACTCGCCCGCATCCCGGGCGTATCCCCGTGCGCGCACATGCGCCAAGTCGTCCTGCAGCGCCGCCCGCGTGGTGAGGGTCGCTCGCGTGTACTGCGGGAGGGAAGCCGGCAGCAGGGCTTGCACGGCGGATGGCGCCAGTCCCGCCAGCAGCGCCTTGCCCAGCCCGGTGGCATACGCGGGCAGGCGGCTTCCCACATGCGACACCATTTGCAGCGGGTGGCTCGAGGAGGCTTTGGCTACGTAAACCACATCGGGACCGTTCAGCACGCCCATCTGCACGGTTTCGTCAAACGCGTTGCGCAGGGACTCCAACGCCGGCCACGCCAGCGGCACCAGCTGCAGCTGCTGGGCATAGTTCATGGCCAACTCCCACAACTTCGGGCCCGGTGCATAGCGTTTGGTCGCCAAGTCCAACTGAATGACGCCCCGACCGGCGAGCGTGTGCACCAGGCCGTGCAGGCTGCTGCGCGGAATATCGGTCGCATCCAGCAGTTCCGTGAACGTGAGTCCCGAGGGGCGGCGCGCCACCGCCTCCAGCACCTCCACGACGCGGGCCGCCGATTTGACTGCGCCCGCGCCCGTCGGGTCCGCCATGTCCCCCTCCTTCTACCACCGCCCCGCGGCTGGCCGCATCACGGCCATAGTATCAAACCATCCCCCTGGACTGGCGTAAACAGAGCGGCCGCGGGTTGCCCCGCGGCCGCTCGGCGCGGACGCTAGGCCGACAGGCCCCCGGATTGAATCGCCTCCAGAGACTGCCCACTGGTGCGCGGACCAAACAGTCCGCCCACCACCAGGTTGTAGGTGAACATCACTCCCATGATGACCGCCACCAGCTTGAAGCCGGACGCGCCGGCCAACACCGGCAGGAAAAGGCTCCATCCCCCAATCATGATGCGCATGACCGCCCACAGCGACCCCTGCGCCGTGTTGCGCACGCTGGTCGGAAACAGCTCCACGGACCACACGCGCTGCAGCGGCCAGAGTCCAATCCCCTGCCCGAACCCGAACAGCAGAACGTTTAAGATGGCCACCGTCGGGTCGGTGATGGGGAAGGCCACCAACAGGAAAAAGGCCGCGGCGCAGAACGCGGCACTGATGGCATACAGGAGGCGTCGGTCCACCCGGTCATTGAACGGCATGAAAATCACCAGCACCGCCACGATGGCCGAGGCGAACCAGAGAATTTCCAACAGGTCCCCGCCCGCCGCGGTGGTGGCGCCTTCGGTCTTGAAGATATACGGCAGAAAGAACCCATACGTCCCGGCCGGGATCCCCCACAGTACGTAGATGGGCGTGATGAACCCGAGCCGCCGCCAGCCACCGTTTCGAAACATCTCGCGCCAGGGCGCCACGGCCGGAGTGGTCGCGGGTGCGTCCGCCTCCGCCTGAAAGCCCAGCTGGTGGGCCGCCTGCTCCACCTCAGCCGTCTTGCCGCGGGCCAACGCCCAGCGCGGCGACTCCGTCAGCGACCGGCGCAAGAACCACGTGACGATGGCGACCAGCAGGAGGCTCCCAAACACCAGCCGCACGCCCGTGATGCCCAGATGGCTGAACGCGAGCGACAGCAGCAGGATCACAATGGGACCGATGTACCAGAAGATGTTGGTGAAGCCCATCATCTTGCCGCGCTCCCGCCGCGGCGAAAACTCGGCGATCAGGGACCACGACGTGGGAATGTCGGCGCCCACCGCCAGGCCCATGACCACCAGACCGACGATCAAGAGAGGCAGGCTGGCCGCCAGAATCACGACCACCGCCCCCAGGGCATAAATCAACAAGTCAATCGAGTAAATAAATTTGCGGCCGTAGAAGTCGCCGAGCCGCCCGCCGATAATGGCCCCTACCGCCGTGGAAAACCCGTTCGACCCCACCGCCGCAATGAGACCCACGGTCGACGAATCGAGGTGAAACAGCTGCGTCCAAAACAAGACCGATGCGCCACCGGCCACAATCGAGCCGGCATCCAAATAGTCCCCCAGCGCAGACAGGATGGTCCAGCGCCAATGTGCCCCACTCAAGCGGGCGTCGTCCACCTGTGCCAGCGCCCCTCCCCCGGACCCCGGTGCGGTGCTCACGAGCAACACTCCCCTTCATCGCTCACGGAATTCTCATCTATGAACTCCCGTTCACTCATATTCGCGGCGCGGTCCACCGAGTCCTGCCTCCGCCGGGCTCGCTTCACAAAATATTTTGACGCTGGCCGTCGGCGCGGATTAGGGCGCCGGCATCAGGTCCAGGGACCGATTCAGCTCCACGCCAAACCCGGGCGTGTCGGGCACCGTGATCACGCCATTGAGCGGCAGCGGCTCTCCCAGCAGCAGCGGGGCAAACATCGGCGTGAGGCCGGTCGCCGTGGGATGCATCATGAGGAACTCGGAGAAGGGGGTGGCCGCGCGGGCGGCGGCGAAGTGATAACTGTACACACTTGACCCATGGGGAATCACGGGCACCTGCCAGCTGTCGGCCAACGCCGCGATTCGCGTGAGCTCGGTCAGACCTCCGCACCACGTCACGTCGGGCTGGATCACGTCGGCGGCCTCCATCTCCAGCAGGAGCCGAAAACCCCAGCGCGTCGCTTCGTGCTCCCCGGTGGCAATGCGCATCCCCAGGGGACGCCGCCGGCGGAGCTCGCGATACGACCAGTAGTCGTCAGCCGGAAAGCACTCCTCCACCCAGTAGACGCCCAGGGGCGCCAAGCCGGCGACCAGCTGTTCCGCATAGTTCAGATCGAGCGCCATCCAGCAGTCCACCATCAGGAGCGCGTCGGCGCCCACCTGGTCCCGCGCGCGCGCGACGGTGTCCACATTCTGGCGCAGGCCGACCATCCCTTCGTCGGGACCGTGCACCAGGGGCAGCTTCCCGCCGAGAAACCCCTCAGCCACGGCCCAGTCGGGCCGGGGCCCGGTGGCGTAGCACGGGAGGACCCGCCGGACCGGCCCGCCCAGCAGGTGAAACACCGGTTCCTGCCGCTGGCGCCCCCAAAGGTCCCACAGGGCGAGATCGACGGCCGAAATCGCGTTTAAGGCCAGACCCTTCCGCCCGTAGTACAGGGACGACCGGTACATCTGGTCCCACATGAGTTCCACCTGGCTCGGATGCCGGCCCACGACAAACCGGTCCAAGTGATGGGCCACCAGCCATGCGGCGGGCACCCCGCCCGTGCTCACGCCGACGCCCACGCGGCCGGCCTCGTCTTCCACCTCCACCACCACAGTGCCCAGCGCGTCGATCCCCCAGGACGACCGCGTGCCCCGATACGCGGGGTAGCGGGACATCGGCGTGGCCACCTGGCCCACAATCCAGTGGTTGGCCGCTTGGTCGTGGTAGTCGGCCCCGCCCCCGCGGACCGTGAGCGCCCGCACGGCCCGAATGCGCTCGCCGCTCATGGCCTCCCCTCCGCGTCCAGCACGATTTTGGCAAACGGCGCTGGGCCTCGGGCCTGTTCCTGAAACGCGGCGTCGCCCGCGGACAGTGGGCGCCGGTCCAGCCACCCGCCCTCTTCGGGCAGGCGGCGGCCATCCCACAGATTGGTGGCCACGGCGAAGTCCTGATCGCGATAGCAGAACGACCCGACCACTTCGGTTTCGTCCCGCACCACCCGGTTGCCGTCCAGGGTGGTGGCGGGCTCGTGAAGGCCCACCAGCACCAGGCGGCCGCCGCGGACCAGCAGTTCCAGCCCCTGGCGCCGAGTGCCGGGGAGCCCCACCGCGTCGATGACCCGGTCCACACCGTCCGGGTGGGTGCGGCGCACCAGCGCCGCCACGTCCTCGGCGGTGGCGTCCAGCGCGCGGTCGGCCCCCCACACCGGGCCCTGACTCAGCCGCACGGGATTGGCATCCACCAGCCACACGGACCCCGCACCCCGACGCCGGGCCATCCACGCCGACATCAGCCCAATGATGCCGGCCCCGTACACCAGCACCGCGTCCCCCACCTCAATCGCCGCCTGACCCGTGGCTCGCACGGCGCAGGCCAGGGGTTCCACCAGGGCACCGGTCCAGAGGTCCTCGGGGTCGCGGTGCACCCGCCACAGGGACGCCGCCGGGACCACCACCCGCTCGGCAAAGGCACCGGGAAAGTCGATGCCGATGATTCGCCGGGTGCGGCAAAGCTGCCGCTCCCCCCGGCGACACCATCGGCAGGTTCCGCACGTGACCAATGGGTTCACCACCACGCTGGCGCCCTCCCACACGGGGTCGACCCCCGTCCCCACCTCCACCACGACGCCGGAAAATTCGTGGCCCATGACCAGCGGGGGCCGGCGCAGTTCATTGTGCCCCAGGTAGGCGCCCAGTTCAGACCCGCATACCCCCACCCCCGCCACGCGCAGCACCACGTGGCCCGACGCCGCGACCGGAGCGTCCGCGCTCCGGTAGGTCATCCGTTCCGGGCCTTCCCAGACCAACGCCTGCATGCTGTCACTCCTCTCGTGGGTCATCCAGGTGATACACGCGCACGTAGTCATGCGCGTCGGCCGGTTCGTCCGCCATAACCGGCGCCATCCACGCCCACCACCGCTTCATGACGGGCTCTTCCGCCAACCGTGCCAGGGTGGCCGGCGGATCGACCGCCTCGAAGTACGCCACCAGCTCCGTACCCGCCGCGAAAATGCTGTAGCGGGCAAAGCCGGCGCGCCGCAGCGCCGCCTCCACTTCGGGCCAGACGGCCTGGTGGCGCTCGCGGTACACGTCTTCCATCCCTGGCTGAATTCGCATCCGAAAGACCGCTGGCTGCAATCGCCATCCCTCCCTTGCCGGCGCAGCGCAGGCGGCTCTCGGGGAACCGGCACCGCGCTGGGGCGCGTTACTGCAGGTTCACAAACAGGCCGCCATCCACCAGGATGTCTGCCCCCGTGATGTAGGCGGCATCGTCGGAGGCGAGAAACGCCACCGCCCCCGCGATGTCGCGCGGCTGGCCCAGCCGTCCCAGCGGGATCCGCGCCTCATCGCGCACTTTCAGACCCGGTTCCTCATAGTGGGCTCGGTTGATGTCGGTCAGAATCGACCCCGGCATGACACTGTTGCAGGTGATCCCGTAGGGCCCCAGCACGATGGCCAGCGACTGCATGAGCGATCGCACGCCCGCCTTGGTGGGCGTGTAGTGCGTCTGCCGTTCGCCCCCCACCAGCGCGGAAATGGACGACATGCTGATGATGCGGCCGCCCGCCCCGCGGTCGCGCATCATGCGGGACGCCCGGTGGCTGCAGAGAAACGTCCCTTTGAGATTGACCGCCGCCACCCGGTCCCACAGCGCCTCCGTCATGCCCCACCAATCCTGGAACGGGCAGATGCCCGCATTGTTCACCAAGATATCCAGCCCACCGGTCTCGGCCGCCACCGCGTCGAAGAGCCGCGCCACCTCGTCGGACTGCGACACGTCGGCCTCCACCGCCCAGGCTTCGCCACCCGCCGCGCGAATCTCCGCGACCACGGACGCCGCATGCCCGGCCTCGCCGGGATCGCCGGGGAAGTTGACGACCACGCGCGCCCCGTCCTCCCCCAGGCGCCGCGCCACCGCCCGCCCAATGCCCCGGCCGGCCCCCGTCACCACCGCCACCTTGCCGTCGAGCCGCCCCCCGGTCACTCGGCCACCTCGGTCGAGATGGGTCGGACGACCCAGCCGTCAGGAAACCGCTCCCGATTGCGTGGGTCGTAGAGGGACACAAAACGGCCGCCGCACGCGCGGATGCGCTCATAGGCGCTGCGGCACTCCTCAAGACTCTCTTGGATCCCCAGGGGATGGTCGTTTTCCAGGTTTTCGTAGTAGAACGCCACGTCGGACAGCACCACCACCCCCTCCGGGCTGTCCACTTCCACGGCCAGTGAGCTTCGGTGGTGGGTGCCCGCCCACCAGGTGCGCACGCCCGGCACCACCTCGTCGCCTGCGTCCCCCAAGAGCCGAAAGCGCTGGTGCGCCCAGCGATCTTCCAACAGGTAGCGCAGCAGCCGGTCGGGCACCGCCATGCGCCGGCGCGGGTCGAAGCGCGCCGGCGCCACCAGATCCTCCCATCCCCGACGGCTGACGCACACCTCGGCATTGGGGAACCGGTCGATGTTCCCAATGGCATACGCCTGGAGCGGCGTCACGACAATGGCGTCCACGTCGTCCGGCGCCACGCCCACGCGACCAAGCCACGCGGCCACCGCGTCCGACCCCTCCACGGAGATGTGCGCGCGCGGCCCCAGCTCCTGACGCCAGACGGCGTTCATGACGTCTAGATAATCTTGGGGAGGTCCCGAGTTGACCAGCACCGTGCGCCCCTCACCCCGGATGATTCCCACGTACACCTGGAGCGGCAGCCACTGGTCAAAGTGACTCATCCAAAACACTTCGGGACCGGGCACCTCGCCCAGGTCGGCTGCCTGCACCATGCGGACCGAATACGGCACAGTCCACCTCCGATTCCTGTATGAGAACTCTGGTTCACCAGATACCCAACCGCTTAATTCGCCACGCCGCCGCCAGATCCTTGTGACCGTCGGAGAAATTCCTCAGCCGCCCACGACGGGGGCGAAGGACAGCAAAACCGCAGCCGCCAAGCCCAGCGTGAGAAATGGTCCCAGCGGAATGCCGTCCTGGAGCGTGGCGCGCCGAGCCACCACCAGCCCGATGCCGTACAATCCTCCCACCAACAGCCCCAGCACCACGGCCGAGAAGCCGGCGGGCCACCCCAGCACGAGGCCCATCGCGACGCCCAGCTTGACGTCGCCCATGCCAAACCCGCCGTGAGACACCACGTAGGCGGCCAGGAAAAACACGCCCAAGGCCGCGGCCAGCAGAAGGTCTGGCTGCCAGGCGACCGACCCCGACGCCAATCGGACCGCGGCGGCCGCCAGCATGACGGCCAGCCACCGGTGAGGGATGACGCGGTCCACGAGGTCAGCGCCGGCCGCCAACACGGCCGCCCACACGGCCACCGCGCCCGCCGGGTGGCCCAGCGCCACGGCAACCGCCAACACGCCCCCCGCCAAGACCGCCAACGGCACGCGCCACCGCGGCAGCCCGTCACGCTCCAGGCCCCAGCGCTCGGGGCGCGCGGTGGCCCACCAGGCCACCGCGATGCCCACCACGCCGGCCGCCACCGCCCAGCCGATCATGAGAACCACCCAGTGCCCGCCAGCTCGACGGCCCCCGCCATCGCGGACACCGGCGCCCCATCCCCGAACCATCGCGTCCACGCGCCGGCCGCCTGCCGCACCAACAGCTCCCGCCCGTCGATGACGGCCGCGCCATCGGCTTGGGCTTGCTGAAGCAGGCGGGTTGGGGCGTGACCGTACACCCAGTCCACCACGCACTGGCCCGGCTGGAAGCGCGGCACGGGGTCCCAGGACGCTCGCCCCTCCTGGCCCAGCGGTGTGGCGTTGATGATGACGTCGGCCTCTGGCGCCCACCTGAGCGCGTCGGCCCACGCGACCCGGCGACAGGCGGGGACGTCCAACGCTCCCACCCACGCGACCGGCGTCCGGGTGCCCACCACCACCGTCTCGGCGGTGGCCTGCACGGCCAGCACGGACGCCCGGGCCGCCCCGCCCCCCCCAAGCACCAGGACTCGGCGGGGCTCCACCACCCGATGCGCCAGCGCCCCATGCAGCGCCGGCCCATCGGTGTTGAACGCCTCCCAGGACCCGTCTGGCCGACGGGCCAGGGTGTTGGCCACGCCCGCCCGGAGCACCCACGGATCGCGGCTGTGCATGAAGGGCAGGGCCAAGACCGCGGCCTTGAGGGGGATGGTGATGTTGAGGCCCCGGCCGCCCAGGGCGGTGAACGCGGCGATGACCTCGGTGAGACGGTCCGGCATGGTGTCCACCGGCACGTAGTGGCAGTGGGTCCAGCCCATCGCCTGATAGGCGGCGCGATGGATGTCGGGAGAACGGCTGGCCACTACGGGATGGCCCAGCACCCCATAGAGGGCGGGCCTAGGGTGTTCGGCCATGGCCAGAGGGCACGCCGCGGGTGGGCGGGTGGGCCGATCGCGGTCGGCGCATCGCCTGCGGCAGCACCAGCCGCTCCACGCGCCGCACCAGCCGGGTGGTCCAGTACTCGTGCTCCGTCATCGGGAGCACCAGGATCGTATAGCACTTGAGCCGGTTGCCGCCCAGCACGTCGGTGAACACCTGGTCCCCGATCACGGCGGTGTTGCCGGGCTCCGTGCCCAGGAGCTCCATGGCCCGACGAAACGCCCGGCGGCGTGGTTTGGCCGCGTTGGCGACCGAGGGCACGTCCAGCCACTGGCCGAAGCGCCGGACGCGGGCGGGAAAGTTGTTGGAGACGAGGCACAGGCGAAAGCCCTGCAGTTTGACCCGCTGAACCCATCGCGACAAATCTTTGGACGCGCGGTCATTGTTCCAGGCCACCAGGGTGTTGTCCAAGTCCACCACCAGCCCCACGATGCCCTGGCCTTTCAGGCGATCCAGGTTGATGGCGTAAATCGACGATACGTAGAGACGGGGGCGAAGGCGCTCAACCACGCGTGGCCCCTCCCCTCCTGCCGCTCCTGTGCTGTGGAGTGGGCGTCATTATAGCACGGCGACCGGGCTTGAGGCCCCGACCTGCGCGCCGGCGGGCATCCGTGGGCACGGGGGCCGGACCATGATATGCTTATCGACACTGTTGGCCTGCGCCCCCCGCCAAGAGGTGATGGTTTATGCGTACGTTGACGGCTCCGGGGACGGCGGACGAACTTTCCCGGCTCCCCGACGGTTGGCGCTACGAGATTGACCGCGGAGAGTTGATCATCATGGCGCCGGCCGGCCGCGCGCACGCGCGCATCACCGGCGCGATCACCCGAAACGTGGGCAACTTCGTCCATGACCACCAGTTGGGGGAAGTGGATTCGGGAGAAGTCGGCGTGTACATCGAACGGCAGCCGGTCGAGACGCTGCGGGGCATCGATGTGGCCTACTTCTCCGCCGCGAAGGTAGCGATGGTAGCGATGGTAGCGAGGACGGCGGCCACCGCCCGAGATGCCGATGATGGGGCTGCTTCGGGCTTTTGGGATGTTTTGCCGGACCTGGCCATTGAGGTACACGACGCGTCGGACCCCGCACTGCGGCGCAAGGTGCACCAATACCGGACAGCGGGGATCCCTTCGGTATGGGTCGTCGATCCCAAGGCGCGGTCGCTCACCCAGTACGGACCGAGCACCGACACGCGCACGCTCACCGATCCCGCTGACATGGTCCGGGATCCGGTGTTGCCCGGCTTCACGTGCCGGCTTCTAGACTTCTTCGAGTAACGCGCGTGGCCGGTCAGTTTCACGGGCGCGCGACGGCGGCCGCCAACGCCTCTTGGTGTCCCCAGAGCCACCGCAGCGCCGCCCCGCGCAGTCGCACCAGCTCGGTCCACTCCTCCCGCACGTCGCCGGTCTGATATCGAATCGCCGCCGGCCACGAATTCCGGAGTAGGGGCCGGAGGTACCGCGGCACCAGGTTGGCCCGCGTGGCCGTGTTCAGGCGCCGGACCTCCTGGTAGCCCGCAAAAAGTTCCGACCCCTGTGCCGTCCAGGCCGGCTCTAACGCCATTCCGGCGGCCAATAGGGTCCAGGCCGTCATGATCTCCACCTCGTAATGTCCGGCCCCGGCGTTGTCGAAGTCGATGAGATAAAGCTGGTCCGCCGCAGCCAGCAGGTTCCCTCCGTGAACGTCGCGGTGGGAGAGGCCCCAGGTGCCTCGCGCCGCGGCGAGGCTCTCTCTCGCGTCCGAGCGGAGACTGGCCACCCAGGCGGCCGTCCGGGCCACCTCCTGGTCGAAGGCCGTCTCGGGTCGGACAGCCTGTGCCTGTCGCCCGATGGCGCTCCCGTGATCCATGACTGCGGCCGCCGACCAGGCCGGAGGCCCGGGCTTCGTGGGGTCCAGGCAGCCCGCCGCCGCCTCATGGAAACGCGCCCACAGCTGTCCCGCCTGCCGCGCCTCGACGGGAGTCAGGGCGGCGGCTTGGAGCGGCACGCCGGAAATCCAGGCCATCACGGCGATCACCCGGCCGTCGCATACGACGAAAGGATCCCCCGTGCGCGTCAGGGCCACGGGTGGCACCGCGACGCCCCGGCCGGCCAGGGACGCCTGCAGGCGCACGGACGGGATCGTCGTGGACGCCGCGACGACCTCGGGGGCGTAAACTTTCACAAACCACGCGCCGGCGCGGTACGCGCGGTTCACCAGGCCGCCCGCCACCGCGTGGGGTCGGGGCAGCGCGACCCCGGACTGGCGGCTCACCTGCCTCTGGACCGACTGGAGCGACAAGTCTGCCTCGCCGCCCCTCCGGAAGCCCACCTTCAAAATCCCCCCAGACCCCCAAAACCTATGGATCGCGTCCTCGGCTGCCCACTGTTGGCTCCTCATGATAGCCGGGGCGTGCACACGACGCGGCGCCCCTCATGCCCGCGCACGTCACTTGGCCAGCTCATTGACTCTCTCTCATATGCATTGTATGATTAGGCATAGGAGGGTGACACATGAAGGCATCTCCATGGACGCCATTGGTCGTGTTGAGCGCGCTCCAAGCAGGTGAGCTGCATGGCTACGGGATTGCCCGACGCGTGCGCGACCAGTCGGAGGACCTCGTGACCTTGAACGAGGGGCTGCTGTATCCGCTGCTGCATGACCTCGAACGCGACGGACTGGTTCAGTCGCGGTGGGACCGGCCCGAAGCGGGCCGTGACCGCAAGTACTATCGCCTGACCGAGGCCGGCCGTCGGCGGCTGGCTGACGGCCGCCAGCGCTGGTCCCAGGAGGTCCGGGTGTTCAGCCGGCTGTTGGGGGTGGTGCAGTGAGCGGAATGTGGGACGACTATTTGGGCGAGGTGGTCCGCACCATCACTCCCGCCGACGACCGGCAGGCCTGCCGCGCGGAGTTGGAGGAGCACCTGGACGACCTGTACCAGGCCGCGCGGGCGCGCGGCCTCGAGGACGAGGCGGCCCGCCGTGAGGCGCTCGCGTCCTTTGGGCCGGCGCCCCTCCTGGCTCGCGCCTGGTCGCACAGCCTCCAGGCGCCGCCGGTCTGGCCCGTGCCGGTTTGGCTGGTGGGCGTCGTGCTGGTGTTCGTGCCGCTGACGCCTGGCCCCCGCTGGACAGGACCGGCGGGCGGCTTCTCGGCGTGGTTTGCCATTTGGGCAGTCGTATGGGCGATGGGCCACTGGCCGAGCTTCTACCAGGTGGGCGCCCGCCTCCGCCACCGGGAGCGCCTGGTGCCCCCTCGCCGGGCGGTGCGCGCGGCGTGGCGGCGCGCATGGGCCTTTGTGCTGTACGGGGGCGCCGTGGGATGGTTCACGATCCGGCTGTTTCCCGCGTTCCACACCAGCAGCGGTCCGCTGTGGCCCCTGTTTGCCGTGGGCCTGATCGGCCTGTTCGCCTGCGCGTGGACCGCAGGCCCCAGCACCTACCCCGTGGGCGCCGGAGTCGCCGTGGCGGCAGCCTGGCTGGTCATGGTGGGGGGATGGACGCTGCACCCGCTGTGGATGCCGCCCTTGTGGGTGGGACCCATGACGGCGGTCGCGTTGGCCACGTTGCTGGCGGGGGTGTTTTTCACCCTCCAGGGCTGGCTCGTGGGCGCGGTGTGGCAGCGACGACCCGAGTGGTTGCGGAACCCTGGGCTTCCGTGGCCCGCGGCGCACCACGATTAGCATGGAGGGATCGTCGGGGGAGAGGTGGTCCCCAGGAGGATCGGGCGGCGTGGACGCGCGGCTGGAGACGCTGGTGCGGCGCGTGCACCCCGACGGGGTGCTCCTCGAGGCGGTGCCGCTGCGGGGCGGCATCTCCGCGACCCTGACCAAGCTGCGGGTGAAGGTTGCGGACCGCGACGTGCAGCTGGTTCTTCGGCAGCCGGACAGAGCCGCGTTCGAGTTTCGCCTGCTCACGCGGCTGCACGACCGCGGCCTGCCGGTTCCCCGGCCCGTGCGGCTCGAGCCGCCCGGTCCCCTGCTGGCATCCGGTGGACTGCTGTTATCGTGGCTGCCCGGTCGGTCGGATTTAACCGCCTGCGAGACCGGGTCCGGCGTCGCACAAGCGGCCCGCATGCTGGCCTCCATTCACCGCCTGGACGGGCGGCATCCCGACTTTGATTTTCTCCCGGACAGTCCCGCTGATGCGCCGAGCCCCGCACGCGGCCACGAGCCCGCTGTCCTGCACGGCGATTATTGGCCCGGCAACTGGCTTTGGCACGCCGGCCGGCTGCAGGGGGTGCTGGACTGGGAAGATGCCCACCGGGGCGATCCGCTGGAAGACCTGGCCAACGCGCGCCTGGAGGTGTGGATTCGGTTCGGCGCGGACGCGATGGCCACCTTCACCACGGCCTACCGCGCCGCCGCGTCCCACGTCGACACCCGCCGGCTGGCCGTCTACGACCGGTGGGCAGCCGACCGGGCCGTGGGCCGGGTGGTCCGGTGGACCGAGGACCCGGTGGCGCGCACGCGCCTGACGGTAGCCATTGCCGCCTTCGGCCACGCCGCCCCGCCGAGCCCACCCGCGTGACGTGGCTACCGGACGCCGGCGCTGGCCTGGGGGCGCACTTAGGGTGTCGGGGGGTTGTTCGGACGGAAGAAGTCGAGGCGGCGCACACCGCGCTGGAGGAGCGACGACGGCACCTGGGCGTTCAGCTTCCGGACCAGCTGGTTGCGCTCGGTCAGCAACGTCGCCGCGTCCTCATCGCGTCCTTCCGCCACGAGCCGCCCGAGCCGCTCGTCTGCCTGGTCGACCGCCTGGCCCAGCACGGCCCAATCCGGCGCAAAGCCCTGCTCCTTTAAGATCTTGTTCATCAGAAAGCCGCCCTCGCCATCCCGCAGGTAGTCGGACGGCAGCGGCGCGCCCTTACCCGACACGTCATCCAGCGCCCCCGCCCGCACGGCCTGGTCGAGGACAGATTCTATCCGGCCATCCACGATGGAGGGCGGCAGGTCCTCGCGCACGGCGGCTGCGTTCCTGGTCGGCGCCTGCCGCTTGAAGATTCCCATCGAAACCTCCCTCCCGCATCGCGCGGGTGGTGGCGCACTCCGTGGCGGATCCGCGCCGCTCGAGCCCCGTTCAGAAGCGCGATAGCCGTGTACCGTCATTCTACCAGACGCGGGGCGCCCTGGGCGGCGTCGTCCTGTGGGCGGGCGGACCCGCGCCGCGCGCGACCTCCCCACCGATTTTTCAGCATATCGTCGGCGCTATAGGGGTGAGAAGGCAGGATTCCACCGTGTCGTGCGCGAACTCACCGCCCCGCCCACTATGGTCCGCGCTGATCAGGGAGGGGGCAAGGGGAATGACGCAAGCCCTACGGGTGCTGGTGACGGGTTCGTCGTCCGGGATGGGGCTGTCGGCCTCGGTGGAGTTGGCGCGACGCGGCTGTCAGGTGGTGGCCTCGATGCGGGATGACCGCCGCGCTGACCGCCTGCTCGCCGCGGCCCAGCAGGCGGGCGTGGCGCAGCGCATCGAAGTCGCGACCCTAGACGTGGCGGCGCCAGCCGCCGAGGTGGAGGCCCGGGTAGAGCGGATCGCGGCCGCGCCCGGGGGCATCGACGTCCTGGTGAACAACGCCGGCACGGCGGCGGTCGCGCCGGCCGAACGGCTGGCGGACGCGGAGTGGCGCCGCACGTTTGACACGAACGTATTCGGGCCCATGGCCTGCATTCGAGCGGTCCTGCCGGGCATGCGGCAGCGGCGTGCGGGAACCATTATTAATGTGTCCAGCATTAATGGCCGCGTGCCCGTCGAAGGGGCGGCGGCGTACGTGGCGTCCAAGTTTGCCCTCGAAGGTCTGTCCGAGACGCTCCGGCTCGAGCTGGAGCCGTTCGGCATCCGAGTGGTCATCGTCGAGCCCGGCCAATTCGCCACCGGCATGTGGACAGAGACCAAAGCCCTCCTGGACCAGGATAACGAACCGTTGTATGCCGCGATTTGCGACGACTGGCGGTCGCTGGGCGGCGGACCGCCGCCGGGAGCGGGCGATCCGGCCGAGGTGGGGCGGCTCATGGCCGACATTGTCGCCCACCCCGCCCCCGCGCTGCGGTACCCCATCGGACCGGTGGGGGACATGACGGCCGCCGAGTGGATTTCCCGTCACCTCGCTCGTTCCGTCTGAATTCGGCCCCGTCCGCTCGCCGTGCGGAGCGGCGAGCCGGCGGGACCCTGTGCAGCGCTGTCGCGCGTCTGCTGTCTCACGCCGGCATCGCGACGGTTCCCCCGGCTTCTTGGCTCTCCACCGGGGCGGTTGACTTTTGGCCGTCGTGGGCTACACTGGACTCGAAACCCGACCAAAATGCTAGGGTATCGATCCGAAGCGATGCGAGACGAGGAGGCAGTCATGGCAGGTCCGGAGTTGGCAATCAACAATTTGCACGTGGCGGTGGACGGCAAGCCCGTGCTGAAAGGGCTCACCCTCACCGTCCGCGGCGGCGAGGTGCACGCCGTGATGGGACCGAACGGCACGGGCAAGAGCACCCTCGCCCAAACGATTATGGGCCACCCGCGATACCAGGTGACGGGCGGGTCCATCACGCTGGATGGCCGCGACGTCTTGGCCATGAAAACCGACGCGCGGGCACGCGCCGGCCTGTTTTTGGCGATGCAGTATCCGAACGAGGTGTCGGGCGTCACCACCGCCAACTTTCTCCGCACGGCGCTGAACGCGCGCCGAGACGCCAAGGATCCCGTACGTCTGAAAGAATTTCGCGACGAGCTGGACCACGCGATGGACATCCTGTCGATCGACCACGGGTTTGCGAACCGATATCTCAACGAGGGCTTCTCCGGCGGAGAGAAGAAGCGCAATGAGATTCTCCAGATGCTTCTGCTGAAGCCCCGCATCGCCGTTCTGGACGAGATCGACTCCGGGCTGGACATCGACGCGGTGCGCATCGTGGCCGAGGGCGTCGACGCGTCGCGCGGCCCCGACCTGGGCCTCCTGCTCATCACCCACTACCAGCGCATCCTGAACTACGTCCGCCCGGACCGCGTGCACATTGTCTACGATGGCCGCGTCGTGACGTCCGGTGGCCCGGAACTGGCGGAAACCCTGGAGAGCCGTGGCTACGAATGGGTCCGCGAGGAGCTGGTGCCCGCTTTCGCCCCGGAGGAGAGTCCGGCATGAGCACGCCGGAGCTGTTGACCCTGCCCGATGAGCCCACGGTGCTGGCGGACCGGCGGCGAGCGGCGCAGGCGTTGTACGAAACCCTGCCGGTGCCGACGCGGCCGCGCACACCCTTAAAGGCGCGCCGATTGGAAGCCATCCCCTATCGCGAGTCCGCGGCCCCCAGCCCCGATGAAGTGCCCGCGGCGCTCCGCTCGGCGCCCGAGTCGGCCGGACACGTGGTGCTGTCCAACGGCCACGTGGTGTCGTGCGTGCTGGACGAGGCCGCCCGCCGCGCCGGGGTCAAGCTCCTGAGCCTGGCCGCAGCGGCCCAGCACGACGCGGCGCTCGTATCACAGCACCTCGGATCGCTGGTGGCCACCGACACGGATCGCTACACCGCCGCCAACGCCGCCTTCTGGCGCGACGGCGTGCTCTTGGTCGTGCCGCGCGGGGTCGCGCTCGCGGAGGCCGTGACGATCGTTCACTGGGTGGGGGCGGCGGCGGCGGGCATCTTCCCCCGGACGCTCATCGTGGCCGAAGACGACGCGTCGGTCGCCGTGGTGGAAACGTATTTGGGCGACCCGGCCGACAGCCACCGGGTACTGGTGTCCGCCACCACCGAGGTGGTAGCGGGACCAGGCAGCCAGGTCTCGGTCTCCGCGCTCCAGCAGCTGCCGCCGGGCGCCGAAGCGTTCCTGCGGCGCCGCGGACGGGCGCGGCACGATGCCCGCATCGATTGGGCAACCGCCGAGTTTGGCGCGGCGCTCTCGGTAGCGGGCCACCATACGGAGTTGGCGGAGTCGGGGGCCAGCACCACGAGCCACACGGTGACGTTTGGATCGGCGGCGCAGCACTTTGACTACGACGCCGAGGTGGTGCACATCGGGCCCCACACAACGAGCGACATGCGGGCCCGGGGCGTCATGAGCGGCCGTTCGCGCAGCATCTTCACCGGGCTGTCGGAGATTCGCCAGGGCGCCCGCCGCACCGACGCGCGCCAAAAGGAAGAAACCCTGATGCTGTCGCCGGATGCCCGCGCCGACGCCATCCCCTCGCTGCTGATCGACGATAACGACGTGTTTGCCGCTCACGCGGCCAGTGCCGGTCCCGTCGACGAGCTGGCGCTGTATTATCTCGCCAGTCGCGGGATTCCCCGCCCCGACGCCATTGACCTGCTGGTGCGCGGCTTTCTGGGCCCAGTCGTGGAGCGCATCGCGCTGCCCGCGGTCCAGGACCGCATCTGGCAGGCCATTGAGGCCAAGCTCCAGGAAGAAAGGGGGCGCGGCACGTTATGACCTCCACGTCCACGGCGACCGCGCCGGCCTGGACCGAGGTGGCTGGGGCGTTTCCCGCGCTCCGACAGACGGTGAACGGCCACCCGCTGGTGTACCTGGACTCGGCGGCGACGAGCCTAAAGCCCACCGTCGTGATTGACGCGGTGTCCGAGTACTATCGGGACTACCCCTCCAATGTGCACCGCAGCGTGCACACCTTGGCCGGGCGCGCCACCGAAGCCTACGAGGCGGCGCGGGCGCGGGTGGCGGGCTTCGTCGGGGCGCGGGCGGAGAATCTGGTGTTCACGCACGGCACCACGGAGAGCGTGAATCTGGTGGCGTATGGATGGGCCCGCCGCCATCTGAAGCCCGGCGATGAGATCCTGCTGACGCCGGCCGAGCACCACTCCAACCTGGTGCCCTGGCAGCAGGCCGCGCGCGCCACCGGGGCCCACCTCGTGTATGCGGAGCTCACCCCCGAGGGACGTCTCACCATGGCGGCCGTGCGCGCCGCCTTCACGCCGCGGACGCGCGTGGTGGCCGTGGCCCACGTCTCCAACGTGCTGGGCACGGAAAACCCCATTCGCGACGTGGTGGAGCTGGCGCACCGCCAGCACGCCGTCGTGGTGGTGGACGGGGCCCAGTCCGTGCCCCATCTCCCCGTGTCCGTGGCCGAGCTCGGAGTCGACTTCTTCGCGTTCTCGGGCCACAAAATGTGCGGGCCGACGGGCATCGGCGCTTTGTACGGACGGTCAGACCGCCTTCGAGAAACCGACCCCCTGCTTTTCGGTGGTGAGATGATTGCCGAGGTAGACCGCGAGCGCGCCACCTGGGCCGACGTGCCCTATCGGTTCGAGGGGGGCACGCCGAATGTGGCCGGCGCCATTGGGCTGGGGACCGCGGTGGGATTTCTCGAGAGCGTGGGGATGCCGCGCATCGCTGTCCACAGCCGCGAGCTGGCCGTGGAGGCCGCCCAGCGCCTAGCCCCGCTGCCCGGGGTAACCGTGTACGGGCCGTTGGCCGACCGGCAGGCGGTCGTGGCCTTTAATCTCGCGGGGGTGCATCCGCACGACGTGGCGCAGGTGTTGGACAGCCAGGGCATTGCCGTGCGAGCGGGCCATCACTGCGCCCAGCCCCTGATGGAGACGCTGGCCATCCAGTCGTCGGCACGTGCCAGCTTTTACTTGTACAATACTAGGGAGGACGTCGACCGGCTGGTGGATGGTCTCCGCGAAGTGGGGCGATATTTTGGGCGCTAACTTGGACGAGTTGTACCGCGAGGTGATTTTGGACCATTCCCAAAATCCTCGCCGGATGGGGAGGCTCCCCGAGCCCACCCACTCGCTGGGCCTGCACAACCCCACCTGCGGCGACAAGATTGCGGTGGACCTCAAGGTGGAGGACGGTCGCGTCGCGGACTACCGGTTCTCGGGCCACGGGTGTTCCATTTCCATGGCATCCGCCTCGATGCTGGGCGACGCCGTCGTGGGAAGGCCGGTGGCCCAGGCCACCGAGGTGGCCCGGGGCTTTGTCAACTTTTTGACGAACCCCCAAAGCCCGGAGACTCCCCCCGGGGACCTGGAGGCGTTGGGCGGAGTCAGGAAGTTTCCGGCGCGGGTCAAGTGTGCCACCCTGGCCCACAACGCGCTGATGGAGGCGCTCGCGGCTCACGGGGTGCGTGCCCAGCCACACTAGGATTCAGCGACCCAATCTGCAGGCCAAGGCATCGAATCGAAAGGAGGCGCGCGATGGCAACGCGACAGCAGCTGGTGTCCGACGAATACGAGTACGGGTTCAATGACGGTGACGTCGGCGTCCTGAAGTTTCAGAAGGGCCTCACCCGCGCGGTGGTTGAGGAGATTTCCCGCATCAAGCAGGAGCCCGCCTGGATGCTGGACTTCCGCCTGCACGCGCTGGACATTTTCCTGAAGAAGCCGATGCCCCACTGGGGCGCGGACCTGTCCGCCCTGGACTTCGAGAAAATCGTCTACTATGTGCGGCCGTCGGACCGGCAGGGCAAAACCTGGGACGAGGTGCCCCAGCAAATCAAAGACACGTTTGAGCGCTTGGGGATCCCCGAGGCGGAACGCAAGTTCTTGGCCGGGGTGTCCGCCCAGTACGACTCTGAAGTCGTCTACCACAACATCCACAAGGACCTGGAGGAGCAGGGCATCATCTTCACCGACACCGACACCGCCCTGCGCGAGTACCCGGACCTGGTCCGGGAGTACTTCGGGACCGTAATTCCGTCCGAGGACAACAAGTTCGCGGCCCTCAACACGGCGGTGTGGAGCGGCGGATCGTTTGTGTACCTGCCCAAGGGGGTGCACTGCAACATCCCTCTGCAAGCGTACTTTCGGATCAACTCGGAAAACATGGGCCAGTTTGAGCGCACGCTCATCGTGGCGGATGAAGGCTCATTCGGCCACTACGTGGAAGGCTGCACGGCCCCCTCGTACAATTCCGAGTCGCTGCACTCGGCGGTGGTCGAGATCCTGGTTAAAGAGGGCGCTCGCATGCGCTACACGACGGTGCAGAACTGGGCCTCCAACGTGTTCAACCTGGTAACGAAGCGGGCCGTCGCGGAGAAGAACGCCACGATGGAGTGGGTCGACGGCAACATCGGATCCAAAGTCACGATGAAGTACCCCTCGGTCTACCTGGTGGGCGAAGGGGCCCGCGGCATGGTGCTGTCCATCGCGGTCGCGGGCAAGGGCCAGCATCAGGACACGGGGTCCAAGATGTACCATTACGCCCCGCACACCACGTCGACCATTTTGTCGAAGTCGATTTCCAAGCACGGTGGCAAAACCACCTACCGGGGATTGGTGCACATGGCGAAGGGCGTCGAGGGCGCCAAATCCAACGTCAAGTGCGACACCCTGATTCTGGATGAAGACTCCACCTCCGACACGATTCCGTACACCGAGGTGGCCGACAGCCGCGTGGAGATGGAGCACGAGGCGACGGTGACCAAGGTCAGCGAGGAGCAGCTGTTTTATCTCATGAGCCGAGGGCTTTCAGAAGAAGACGCCACCCGCATGGTGGTCATGGGCTTCATCGAGCCGTTCACGCGCGAGCTGCCGATGGAGTTTGCCGTCGAGATGAACCGGCTGATCAAGTTTGAGATGGAGGGAGCCATCGGCTGAGCATGGCATGGCAACACGCGGCCACCGTTGACGAATTGACGGAAGGCTTCCCCCTTGGTGTCTCGGTGGCCGGATACGATGTGTGCCTCCTGGCGTGGCAGGGACAGATCTTCGCGATCGACGATGTCTGCAGCCACGCGGAGGCCACCCTCTCGGAGGGCGAGCAGCAGGGCCCGATTCTTGAATGCCCGCGCCACGGCGGCCAGTTTGACATCCGTACCGGCAAGGCCGTGCACTATCCGGCGTTCGCGCCGGTGGCCACCTATCCGACGAAGATTGAAGCCGGCGCCATCTACATCGATCTGGTGTAGGGCGCCGACGTCGTCTCGGGCGACGCCATTCGGTGAACGAGGAGTGAGGTCATGCCCGAGTCCCCCACCCTGCCGCTGGCGGCCTTTCGTCCCCGCTCCATGCTGCGGGTGCCCAGCCACCGGGTCGAGCGGCCGCGCTGTCCGGTCATCGACATCCACAACCACTCTCAATGGGGCGGGCGCTGGCAGGTCACGGACGTGCCCGCACTGGTGGCCGAGATGGATGCGGCCGGCGTCGCCGCCATGGTGGACCTGGATGGCGGCAGCGGGGAGCGGCTCGCGATGCACCTCGGGCGTTTTCGGGGGCCCTATCCCGACCGGTTCGTGGTCTTTGCCACCGTGGACTGGGACCACGCGCTGGCCCACGATGACTTTGGGGACCGGATGACCCACGAACTGCGCCAGGCGCTGGACGACGGCGCCGAGGGTCTGAAAGTGTGGAAAGACGTCGGCCTCACCCGTCGGACGCCGGATGGCCAGCGCCTGGCCCTCTCGGACCCGCGCCTCGACGGCCTCTGGGCCACGTGCGGCGAGCGGGGCGTGCCCATCATGATCCACGTCGCGGACCCGATGGCCTTCTTCGAGCCGCTGGACGAAACCAACGAGCGGTATGAGGAGCTAGTGCGCCACCCCGACTGGCACTTCTACGGACCGGGCGTCCCGAGCCACGCCGCCCTGATCGCGGACTGGGAAGCCGTCATGAGCCGCCATCCGGCGACACGCTTCATTGGAGCCCACCTCGCGTCCTGCTCGGAGGATCTGGTTCGCGTGTCCGCGCTCTTGGCCCGGCATCCCAATCTTACGGTGGACATTGCCGCGCGCACCGCGGAGCTGGGCCGCCAGCCCTACACCGCACACGACTTTCTGGAGGCGCACCGGGGTCGGGTGGCGTTTGGGCTGGACGACTGGCCCGCCAGCCGTGAGGACTACCGCACGGTTTACAGAATGCTGGAAACCCGCGATGAATACTTTGACTACAGTCCCGGCCAGGCGCGCCACCCCGGCCTGCAGGGCCGCTGGCAGATTTATGGGCTCGGCCTGTCGGACGCGGCGCTCGCCGCGTTGTACCATGAGACAGCGGTCGCGCTGCTGCCGCGCCTGGGGCGGCACGCCTTGGCATGAAGCGCTGCCCCGGTGGGTGCCTCGGCAGACCGTGAAGGGTCCCTCGCATGCCACTCTGGTGAGGCTCCCACCCCAGACTCCCTCTCGCCGTTCGCCTTCCCTCGATGCCTCGGGTTTTTTGGACCGGGGGCGACACGGAAGGCCCGCGTGTGCGGGTCGGTCGGTCGCCGGCAAAACGATATCGGCGCCCCCCCGTCGAGTGATTGGCCTTTTTGGGCGAACCGCCCTATTGACCGCGAAAAGTAGTACAATGGGTCCTGTTCCATTGAGGCCCATTGGCCCTTGAATTTTTAACCTCCGTCCCTCCGTGTTGCCCTCGATGCCGTTTGTGAAAGGTGTGATGTGGTGACCTCCGCAGGATCTCGCAAGGCCCGCTACGGTTTGACACTGGCCTCATCGCTCATCTGGCTCTCCCTGATTCCCCCCGCCTTGGCCATTGCCCAGAGCGGGCCAACGGTCACGCCCGGCTCCGTCACGCTCTCCGGACCCACACGGTCCTCGGTTGAGGGGCAGGTGACGTTCCAGGCCACGGCCCAAGACCCCAACGGCACGGCCCTCTATCAGTTCTGGGTCCAGGAGCCCAACGGTCAGTGGGTGGATGCCCAAAACTACTCGGCCAGTTCCCGCTTCACGCTCGCGACGCCGTCGGCGGGCAACTACCTGGTGGCGGTCGACGTCATGGATCAGAGCCAGGTGGCCGCGGGTGACTGGTCCGCGGCTCAGACCACGCTGCCCGACGGGGTGTTTGTCCAAAGTGCCGTCACGGTGTCGGCCTCCACGACCGACGCACCCGCGGGCACGTCGATCACGCTGTCGGCCACGGCTCAGAACATTTTCGACCCGCTGTACCAGTTCTGGTGGGAGCAAAACGGCCAGTGGCACCAGAGCGGAGCCTACCAGTCCAGCAGCACGTTCTCGTTCACGCCGCCCGGGAGTGGTGCGGTCACCTACGTGGCGTACGCCAAAAGTCCGCTCGCGGCCAACAATCCCCATGGCGCGCTCATGAGCCCCGTGGGCACCACGACCGAGTACGGTCTGGCCTCGCAGGTGGCCGTCTCGCTCGCCAGCCCCACGGTGGTGGCAGATGGCTTGGCCACCGACACGGTCACCGTCACCGTCGAGGACTCCAACCACAACACCGTGGCCAACTTCAACGGCTCGGTCGTGCTGACCGGCTCCAGTTCCCACGTCAACTTCGTCGGACAAGAAGGCCCCGCGACGGTCTCGATCACGAGCGGCGTGGGCACGGTTCAGGTTGACGTGGGGTCGGGCTACGGCGGCACCACCTACACCCTCGCCGCCGACCATCTGCAGTCGGCCGCCACGTCCGCCGGAGGCGCGGCGGGCCAGGGCCAGGCCGCCAACGTGAGCTACGGCAGCGCGACGGTGTCGGCCCTGGTGGCGCAGGCCGCCTCGCTCACCGTGACCCCCATGCTGCCCAGCCTCGCCAACAACTTCGCCAACAGCGACACCGTGTGGGTGGGCTTGAACGACCAGGCCGCCAATCTCAACGCCACGTCGGTGGGCCGCTACGTCACCCTGACCCTGACCGGGCCGGGGAGCTTCAGCTCGAGTGGCACCCAGACCACGGAGTCGGTGTACATCCCGACGGGCACCGCGCAGGCGTCCGCCCAAGTGTACGACGTGCAGGCCGGGTCCGGCAGCATCGTGGTGAGCGCCGCGGCGTCGGGACTCGCAGGCGCCAGTGCCACCATTGGGCTCGACGACGTGGGAGCGGCCAATCACCTGGCCATCGTCAGCAGCCAGGTGTTCGTCAACGGCAGCCCCTACACGGAGTATCAGATTGAAGTGGTGGACCAGAACGGCCACCTGGTGACCACGGGAGCGGGCGCCAGCGCCACGTTCACGCTGAAGGACAACGCACCAAGCGCAGCAGAGCTGTACTACTACCCGGACGCCATGGAAACACCCAGCGGCGTGAGCCTGGGCACCCCGTACACGAGCAGCAACATCTCGTCGCACAGCATCACCACCACGTCGGGTCTGGCCACGGTGTACGTCTCGACCGACTACACGCACACCGCCACCAACCCCACGATCACCGTGACCGACACCACCACGGGGTACAGCGCCACGGCCGCGTACAACTTTGCGGCGCCCGTGAATGGCTACGCGGTGCTGACGCCGGCGTGGATGAAGACCATGTTCCATGAGACCAGAAGCGAGAATCAACCCCATGGGTTCAGCGTGTTGGCGGGACACAGCACCACTGTGTCGGCACAGTTGACCAATCAGTTTGGCACGCCGGTGGCCGAGGCCGGTCAGCCCATCTGGTTTGAGTTGCTGCAGCCGACGACGGGGACGGGGATGCTTCCCAACGGGGCGTCCCAGTCGGGCGACTTCTATGAAGCCTTTACCAACGCCCAAGGCGTCGCGACGATTGCGGTGAGCACGCCGTCGGGCGCCCCCGCCAATCGCCACGATCACTTCGCGTTCCGCGTGTATGGGCAAGCGGACCTGGGGCGGTCGTTCTACGACCTGTCGAGCGCGCGGCAGGTGCGGCGGGCCTGGAAGACCGACAAGTACACGGTGGTGCCCGGGAGCTCGTACGCTGCCAGCGTGACGGTAAACTTCCGCGAGGACTACCTCTCGACAAGCCGAAGCAACTGGCCTGGCACCGGCAACCTCATGGCCGGAACCGAAGTGGAAGGGCTCGACCTGCAGGCGTTCAATGCGTTGAATGCCCCGGTCGTGCGCAATCACTACTGGCGCCATGGCGGTGACGGCTTGGTCGTAACCTCAAGCAACAGCGGTGTGGCGTCGTTTGACCCCAATGGCTTCGATGTGCGGTCGTTTGGCGTAGCCAACCAGTGGTTCGTGTCGGACGAGTGGTATTCCAGTGACGGTGGCACCACCATGAGTCTGAACGACCTCCACCTGGGCCACGCGGGGACGGCCACCATCACGATCCAGGATGTGTCCAACCCCACGGTGCCTCCGGTGTCGTTCACCGTGACCGTGGTGCCCGGACCGGCCACGCACTCCCCTGAGGTGGAGCTCAACGGGGCGCCCATCTCTGACGCAAACCCGCTTACCCTGAACACCAACCAGTCTCAGCAGCTGCAGGTGGTGAACGTGGACGCGGGCGGGGATCCCATTCCCAACAGCACCGGGCATGCCCTCGCAGTCGTGCTGCCCCCTCCACCGACCGGGTTCGTGTGGCGGACCACAGCGGCGGGCCCCACGTCATCCGGCAGCGTCACGGTGGACATTCCCGTGAACGCCTCCAGTGCGCCGGTGTGGCTGGTGGGCACCACGTCCGGCGCCACGACGGACCAGCCCATCTCAGGCAGCGACTGAGTCCCGTAGCCGAACCCTGGCCCCTGGTCGCCTTGCCAGAACCGCCCCGAGTCACGCTCGGGGCGGTTCTCTCTTGGCCGAAGGGGCGAAGCATTACGAGTCGGCGCGCTCGTCGCTTGAGCGAGAGGGCGGTAGATCCGGCTCGTTATGCCAAAGAGCTGGGATCCCCACCATCACGACCAGGTCCGGTCCCCGCCGCTCGTCTGCCGCACCCAGGGCCTCCCCCCGTTCCGCCGATACAATCGCCCGCATGCGCTCCAGCCGTTTGAGGTACGGTGACCGAGGCAACCGCGCGATGGACACCATCGAGAGTGCGTGTTCTCGCTGCTCGCGCACCTGATCCTCGGTTAGAGCCTCGGTCTGGGCCGCCGCCCGCCGCAGCAGATTCGCGAGCAGCAGCAGCTCCGCCGCCATGAGGCGGCGGTGGACGTCGGGCTGTTCTCCCTCCAGCACCTGATCCAGCCAGAAGGGGTCGCTCGTGGCCCGCGCCAGATCCGGATGCAGTCGGTAATACTTCTCCACGTACGTGGGACCAGGCACGGCACGCGGCGGCGCCACCACTTCCAGGCGCCGCAGCACACGCATGTGGTGGTACACGTTGTTGGCGGACAGGCCCAACGCCCGAGCCAGCTGAGTGGGCGTCCGTTCCGCCTGATGCGCCAGCTCCAGCAGGATGGCGCCGCGCGTCGCGTCCCCCAGCGCCTCCACCAGATTCGACAGCCGCTGCCCCAGTTCCATCGGACACCCCCTCGACTCCATGATACCGAAGCGGGCGCCGCCTCTTGCCACTAACGCGTCGAGCGTCTATAGTATAGTGACACCACTGTACTATGGGGAGTGGTTGTACATGACCCGGGGATTAGGGGCGCG
>JAJYPH010000279.1 GCA_021795575.1 Bacillota bacterium | reverse complement strand
AGGCCCGGTGCGCGTCGTGCGCACGCTGGCCGAGGCGCCGACGCTGCAGCCGGGCGAAATTCTGGTGACCGCCAGCACCTCGCCGTCGTGGGTGCCCTGGTACCGGCTGGCCGCGGCCGTGGTGACGGACGCAGGCGGCGCGCTGGCGCACGCGGCCATTGTGGCCCGGGAAATGGGCATCCCGGCCGTGGTGGGCACGCGCACCGCCACGACCCGACTCCAGACCGGCATGATGGTGGAAGTGGACGGCACGCATGGCCGCGTGCGGCTCGTGGATGCGGGGGTGGACGCGGGCTGACCCGTCTGGCGAGATTGTACCTGGGGCCAATGGCCCCGAGGCGGCGGGCGGCGCAGGCTCGGGGGGGAGCGTGAGACATGCCAGTGACGAACGAGATGGGGGCGGCCGGCATCCAGGGGGGCGCCCTCGAGGTGGTGGACCTCTCCAAGGTGTTCCACACGCGCACCGGCGCCATCCCCGCGGTGCAGGGCGTGTCGTTTCGCGTGGCGCCGGGCGAGGTGCTGGCGTTTTTGGGGCCCAACGGGGCGGGCAAAACCACGACCATCAAGATGACGGCGGGATTGGTGCTGCCCGACGCGGGCGACGTACGGGTGGGGGGCGTGTCGCTGTGGGCCCGGCACGACGCGGTGACCGCGCAGCTGGGGGCCGTGCTGGAAGGCAGCCGCAATCTCTACTGGCGGCTCACGGTGCGCGAGAATCTGGAGTACTGGGGCACGATGCGCCGCCTGTCGATCCGCGCCGCCCGGCAGCGCGCGGACGAACTGCTGGAGCGGGTCGGCCTCGCGGACCGCGCGCGCAACACCGTGCAGACCCTGTCACGCGGCATGCAACAAAAAGTGGCGCTGTGCCAGGCGCTGATGCACCGGCCCCACGTGCTGCTGCTGGATGAACCGACGCTGGGCCTCGACTTCGAATCCGGAGAAGGCATCAAGCGGGTGGTGCGCCAGCTGGCCCAGGAGGGCACGGCCGTGCTGTTGACCACCCACCAGCTGGATGTGGCCCAGGAGCTATCGGACCGGGTGGCCATGATTCGCAGTGGCCGGCTGGTGCTGGAAGGCGCCACGGCCGACGTGTTGGCCCGCTACTCGCAGCCGGTGGCGACCATCGTGGCGGCCACCCCGTGGCCGGCCGACATGGCCATGCGGCTCGCAGGACTGCCCGCCGCCGTCACTGGGGTGGACACTTTGAGCGTGGACCTGGCCGACGACCGCGGCAGCACCCTGTACCAGGTGCTGGCGCGTTTAAATCCCCACCCCCTGTTGAAGATCGAACGGCACCAGGCCGATTTGGCGCAGGTATTCCAAGAAGTAATGGGTGATGCGGCTGGGGAGGTCGGGGGAGCGACGCCCGTGGCCCTGTCCGCGGGGTCGGTCCGGGAAGGAGCGGTCACGTCGTGATAGGCCTCTTGATTGCCGAGTGGCGCCGCATGGTGGTGGAAGCCGTGCGCTATCCCCTGGATACGATTTCGGGCATGGTGACGCTGTTCATGCTGTTTGTCGGCCTGTTTTACGGCGCGCGCTACATCACCCAATCGCCGGTGGGCGGGGGGCGGCTGGACACCGTGGTGCTGGGCTACGCCGTCTGGATGCTGATGATGGCCGCCACCAGCGACATGGGTTGGCAGATTCAAAACGAAGCCCAAAACGGCACCTTGGAGCAGGTGATGCTGGTGCCTTGGTCCAGCCGCCTCGTGTTTCTGGTGCGGGGCGTGATGGCCATCGCGGCCTTTCTGGTGCCCTGCGCCGTGATTATCGCAGGGCTGTTGGCCGTCACGCACGCCCACTTCGTCTGGACACCGGTGGCGCTGGTGCCCATGGCGCTGGTGCTGGCCACCGCCTGGGGGCTGGGCCTGTTGGTCGCGAGCCTCGGTTTGCTCATCAAGCGGGTGGGGCAGATGATGCAGATCATCCAGTTTCTCCTGCTGTTCGTGATCATTGCGCCCATCGCCGTGCTGGCGGGCATCGGATGGCACGTCGTCGCCATGCTGGTGCCGCTCACCGCCCAGGTGACCCTGCTGCGGGACCTGCTGAACGGCGTGTCCGTCAGCCACTGGGTGTGGCTGGAGGCGCTGGTCAACTTCGCGGTGACCCTGATCGCGGGGCTCGCGCTTTTTGGCGGCGCGGACCGGCTGGCCCGCCGCCGCGGCATTCTCGGCCACTACTGATCAGGGCGTGGGGGATGGGGATTGGACCGAGGGACAATGACCAGGACGCCGGACGCGCCTAGACTTAAGGCAGCCCCAGCCGGACGAGCGTCGTGCCCAGACGATGGGTAGGGAACGGCGACCCGGCGGGGGACTGGGGAGCGGGAAGGAAGTTGACGGCGTGACAAGCCAAAATTGGCGGGGTGCGGGGTACCACGGCCGCACGTGGGGCTGGCGGATGCCCAACGTGGTGGCGGCGGCCCTGCTGCTGGTGTGGGGGGCGTCGCTGGCGCTCTCGGGCCTCGGGCTCGGCGCCACGGCGGCCGCCCTGGCGCTGAACCGCTACTGGCCCGTGCTGTTTTTGGCCCTGGGCGTGTGGGGACTGGTGCCGCGCCGGCTGTGGGGGGCGGGACGGAGCTTCTACGCCGTGATGGTCGGCGCGAGCCTCCTGCTGCTGGCCAGCACCATCTCGGTGCCCGGGTTCAATGTGGGCGACCTGGTCTGGGCCGCCGTCATCGTCGGCGCCGGCGTGTGGCTGGTGGCACGGCGCCGGTGGTGGCGGTGGTGAGCCGCCGCGGGGGATCCTGGTCCCTGGGGAGCGATAGCCTCGTCACCTGGACCATTGGGCTCATCCTGGTGGCGTGGGGCGCGACGCTGGCGGTGAGTGGGCTTGGCCTCTCCCACGAACCGGTGGGCCGCCTGATTGACGTGTACTGGCCGCTGCCGTTCATGGCGCTGGGGCTGTTCGGCATCGTGAACCGGCTGGTGGGGCGGGGCGATGCGTTCATTCCGGTAGCCGTCTTGGTGGCTGCGGCGGCGATTATGGCGGGCCACCTGCACATCGGACACATCAACGGCTGGACGCTGGTGTGGGCGGGCGGGATTCTCTTCATCGGGCTCGAGATCCTGGCCCCTAACATGCGCCGGCGCCGACGCGGGGGCAGCCACTGGGGCGTGGGGGACCTGAACATCGGGCCCGAGATCACCATCGAGTCCGACCGCCCCCGGAGGCGGGGTGGGGGCACCCAGCACCACCTGAACCACGCGATCGGCGACCTGCGTCTCGACCTGTCGGACATGCAGCTGCCGCCCGGGGAAAGCACGTGGTTCGTGTCTGCCCTCATTGGGGAAGTGACGGTGCTGGTACCGGAGGGGCTGGCGGTGGACATTGAGGCGCAGG
>JAJYPH010000085.1 GCA_021795575.1 Bacillota bacterium | reverse complement strand
GGGATCCCGCAGGGGGACCGAGGCGTCGGATGCCGCCGTGTACCAATTGGCCCGCCACTACAACGCGGCCTGGGGCGCGGCCGCCGACGAGGAGGACCGGTGGGCGGCCGCGGCCGCCAATCTGACGGCGGGCCAGCGGGCCGCCGCGCGGGGAGCGTGGGCGGAGGGATTGGAGCTGGCGCAGGCCGGCGTGCGGTGGCTGCCGGCCAGTGCGTTCGCCGAGCACTATGCGCTGGCCCGGGACCTGCATGCGCTCCGCATGGACGCCGAATACGCTCGACATGACTTTGATGGCTGTGAGGCCACTGCCGCCGTCCTCCGCGAGCACGGGGCGAGTTTTGCCGACCGCGCGCTCGCATACGTGCGTTGGGTGGAGGTTTGGGCCGCCCGCGGCGACCTCGACCGCATTCGGCGTGAGGGCCGGCGGTTTTTGTCTGATGGCGGAGTGATCCTGACGGAGGCGGTGACGGCTGACGAGGTGCACGCGCTCTACCAGGAGGTTCGGGCTCGGCGGGGGGAGCGCAGTGTCGTCGAATGGGCGGCCGCGCCCGTCGCGGACCGGGAGGCGGCGGCGCCGGTGGCCCACCTGTTGCAGGTGATGGCCCGGGCGCTGGGGGATGGGGATGGTTTTGGCACCTACCTGGCGCTGTATGGGCTCCGGCTGGCCCTGCAGGAGGGGTGGACACGGTTCGCCCCTGGGTTTTGCTTTGGTCCCCTGGCGCTGGTGGACGTGGGGGAGGCCGCTGGGCTGGCAGACGCGCTAGCGTGGGGGGAGCTGGCCCTGACGTTGGGGGAGCGTCCCGACCTCCACGACGGGGACCCGGGGGCGGGGCTGCCGTTTGTGCTGCGCCTGGCCCACTTTCGACAGGCGTTTGGCGACACCGTGGAGCGTCTGGAGCATTTCAACCGCGTGGCACGCATGGGCGGCCAGGAGCCGCAGGCCCTGGTGCAGGCCCCCGTCGCGCTGGTGGCCCGCTTTTTGGCCAGCGAGCCCTTGGAGCCCCTGCTTCAGCGCACCGACGAGCGGCTGGACGAAGCCGCCACCAAGCGAGTGGCGGCGTCCACCTGGGCGCTGGGATACCTGTCGACCGTGCTGCGCCGGTGGCGGGCACTCCCCGTGCCCGACGCCCCGGCGAGCCGAGCGGGGTCGGCGGACGACCGGTGGCTGGCCGCCTACCTGGATGGGTGGGACGCGCTCCTGTTTGGTGACCGCCAGGATAGGGGGGACCGATGGATGGAGCCCGAGGGCCCACCGCATCGATTGGCCCTGTTGGAGCCGGAACTCGTCTTCCTGGAGGCGGTGTGGTGGGCCCGCCGGGGTTCGTCCGCTGATGGAGGTGCTCGGGAGGAGCGTTTGGTCGCCCTGCGTCAGCGGCTAGGGGTGTGGGCCGACGCCTGTCCGGCGAACTATCGCGCCAAGGCCCTGCTGCTGGATGCCCTGGACGCGGCCCGCCGGGATGGGGCGGCCGCCGACCTGTTTGCTCGGGCGGTCGATGCGGCGGAGGCGGCGGGGTCCACGCTCGTGGCCGCGTTCATCCACGAAGAGGCGGCGCGCGCCGACCAGGCGGCGGGCCGGGCGTGGGAAGCGCTGCCGCACCTCTTGGCGGCGTTTCGTCTGTATTCCCGCTGGGGCCTCACCGCCAAGGCCCACGCGATGATGGCGCAGCACCCGGAGCTGGATGAGTTCGTGGCCCCTGCGCCGCTGGTCGAGGAAAACCTGTCGGTGGATCTGGAAGCCATGGTCCAAACCTCGGCGGCGCTGGCGCAGGAGGTGCAGCTGGACCGCCTGGTGACCGTGCTGCTGGAGACGGCGCGGCTGCAGGCGGGCGCCGAGCGGGGCGCCCTGCTGCTGGAGCGATCTGACGGCTGGTGGGTGGAGGCCATTCGCGAGGGCACGGCGACCGACTCGGCGTTTCTCCCCGAGCCCCTCACCACCACGCGGCGGGTTCCCGCCAGCCTGGTGCGCTACGTCGTGCGGACCGGCCAAGCGGTGCGGCTCGGCGAGGCCGCCAGCGACCGGCGGTTTGGGGCCGATGGGTACTTTCGCCGCCAGCCGGTGCGGTCGGTGCTGGCTCTGCCGGTGGTGAAGCAGGGGACCACGCTGGCCGTGCTGTACCTGGACAACGGGCTCACGGCGCGGGGCTTTCCGCCTGACCGGGTGAGCCTGCTGCAGCTGTGGGCGGGGCAGGCGGGCGTGTCGATCGAAAACGCCCGGGTGTATGGGGAGCTGGAGGCGCGCGTGGCGGCGCGCACGGAAGATTTGGCGGTGGCGCTGGACACCTTGCGCCGTGCCCAGCGGCAGATGGTCGAGGGGGAGAAGATGGCGTCGCTGGGTCAGCTGACGGCCGGGGTGGCGCACGAGATCAACAACCCGGTCAACTTCGTGGTATCCAGTGTCCCGTCGCTGCGGCGGGACGTGCAGGACCTGGTGGAGCTGCTGGACCTTTACGAGGCCGCGGTGCGCGAACACGGTCTGGCCGCCCAGTTCCAGGCCCCGGCCCAACACGCGGAGGCCATCGATGCCGCGTATACGCGCCAAGAGGTCGCGGAGCTGCTGAAGGGTATCGAGGATGGCGCGCAGCGCACCGCGGAGATTGTGCGCGGGCTCCGCAACTTCTCGCGGCTCGACGAGGACGACGTGAAGATGGCGGTGGTGAGCGAAGGGGTGGACTCGACGCTCATGCTGCTGAAACAGCAGTACGAGCCGCGCATCACCGTGGAGCGCGACTATGGGGAGGTGCCGCCCATCGAGTGCTACCCCGGGCAGCTGAACCAGGTGTTCATGAACCTCCTCGTGAATGCGATTCAGGCCATCCCCGGAGAGGGGACGATCCGCGTGGCGGTGCACCAGCTGGCCGATACCGATGTGGAAATTCGCATTGGGGACAGTGGGGTGGGCATGACGCCCGATGTCCAGCGACGCATCTTTGAGCCGTTCTATACGACCAAGGGCGTCGGGGAAGGGACGGGGCTGGGCCTCTCGATCAGCTACGGCATCGTGGAACGCCACCAGGGCCATCTGTCGGTGGAAAGCACACCCGGTGTCGGCACGACGTTTATTATTCGGATTCCCTGCCGTCAGCCGACGGAGGGGGCGGGCTTGCGTGCGAGGCCGGCATCCCCCGATGGGTTCGCGATCGTGAAAGGAAGTGTCTCGTGAGCCACCAGCCGACGGCCGTGTTATACGTCGACGACGAAGAACATAACTTGATGGCGTTCAAGGCGGCGTTCCGCCGTCAGTTCACCGTGCACACCAGCCCATCCGGGCGGGAGGCGCTGGGCATCCTGCGGCAGCACGCCATTCCCATCGTCATCACCGACCAGCGCATGCCCGACATGACTGGCGTACAGTTTTTGGAAGCCATCATTCCGGAGTTTCCCGACACCATCCGGATGATTCTCACGGGCTTCAGCGACGTCGACGCCATCATCAAGGCCATCAACACCGGGCGGGTCTATCGGTACGTCACCAAGCCCTGGGACGAGCAGGAGCTCCTGATGACGCTCCGAGGTGCGGCCGCGCTGGCGGATTCCCAGGAGAAGAACCGCCGACTGATGTCGGAGCTGCAGGAGCGGGTGGCGGTACAGGAGCGCACGGTGCGGCTGTTCCAGCGCTATGTCCCGGCCAATGTGGTCGAGGACATTCTGGGCCGCACGGAAGAGGAGTCCCTGTTGGATGGGGAGACGCGGATTGTCTCCATCCTGATGTCCGACATCCGGGGGTTCACCGCCTTAAGCACGCGCCTGCCGGCCAAGGATGTCGTGACGCTGTTGAACGACTACTTTTCCGTCATGACGGAGGTGGTGACCAGCCACTTTGGCTCGGTCAACAAGTTTATGGGCGATGGCATGCTGGCCGTGTTCGGTGCGCCGCTGTCGCATTTGGAGAACCAGGCCAATGCCGTGCTGGCGGCCTTGGACATGGTGGACCGGCTCAAGGCGTTCAACGGACGGTGGGCGGACCGCATCGGCCAACCGCTCGCCATGGGGATTGGCGTCAACACGGGCGAGGTGGTGGTGGGCAACGTGGGGTCGGCGGCCCGGGTGGAATACACCGTGATCGGCGACCCGGTCAACGTCGCGTCGCGCATCGAGGGACTGACCCACGACCACCCCAACGCGATTCTCATCAGCCAAAGCACTCAGGACGCCGTGAGCTCGGTCGTGGAAACCAAGCCGTGGGGGCCGTTTCAGGTGAAAGGCAAAGATGAAGAAATCTTGGTGCACCAGGTGGTTGGCCGTCGGTAGCGACTAGGCGGGCGGGGACGGCGCTGTTTCACGTTCCACTGGCGAAAGTGGGGGCGGTTGTGCAGCACGGCCGGGTCCGCGGGCACGTGGTGAGCAAAGTGCTTAGACAGATGAAACGCCCAACGCCGCGGCCCCGGTGGCCGGTCGCCGATGCCCGCCGCGTGCTACAGCCAGCGGCGTACCCGCGCCCGATACGCCCCATACTCGTGGGGGAAGCGGGCCGACAGATAGCCCTCTTCGTGGCGGATGACCCCTTGTTGCACCACGCCGATCACCACGACCAGGGTGAGCAGGATCCACAGCGCGTGGAGCACCAGGGCGAGGCCGGCCGAGACCGCCGTCATGCCCACGTAAATCGGGTTGCGCGACCAGCGGTAGGGACCGGTGGTCACCAACGTGGTGGCGGCGGTGCCGGGCTCCAGCCCGGTGCCCGCCCGTCGAAAGGTAACCGCGGCGGCAAGTGCGAAGGTGACACCGACCAGCGCTAAGGTGGCGCCCACCCACGCTATCACAGGCAGGGGGCCCCGAGTCAGCGGATGCCACGCGTTTAGCGCCAGCCCCAGCAGAAAACCCCCAAGGAACAGCAGCGGCGGGGGGGCGACCACGTGAAACGTGCGGTTGGGCATGGTGCGCATACGCTTTCCCCCCAGGACTCGGCCCGTGTGTCTCCGAGTCTAGGTGGGGCGGCGTGTCAGGTCAACGGGCGGGCGTGAACGGGCCGCGGGCTCCGTCACGACGAGCGGGGCGCGCCGCGCTCGTGGCCCAGCACGGCCTCTACCGCGTGGATCAACTCGGCGTAGCTGGTGCAGCGGCAGATGTTGGACCGGAGCCAGTCCACCCGTTCGTCCCGGTTTGCCTCGGGTTGCTGGCGACGCAGTCCCTCCACCAGCATCAGGAAGCCCGACGTGCAGTAGCCGCACTGAAACGCCCAGTGCTGCAGGAACTGTCTTTGCACGTCGGCGCCGTCCAGGCCCTCCACCGTCTCCACGGACCGAGGCGGATCCTGGTCGACAAACTCCGTGGTCAGCAGCAGGCACGACTTCATCGGCACGCCATCCACCAGGACCGTGCACGCCCCGCAGTCGCCGTTTTCACAGCCGGGTTTGGCACCCGTGAGGCCCAGCTCGTCGCGCAGGGTGGACAAGAGCGTGTCGGCCGGCCGCAGACTGACGCGGCGCTGTTCGCCGTTCACGGTAAGGAGGTGCTCCGCGCGCCCCGTGTTGGTGCTTTGCATGCTAGTGGCCCTCCAGGGCGGTGAGGGCATCCGCCAGAACGGTTTGCGCGACGAATCGTCGATAGTCGCCCGTCCCGTGCAAGTCCTGGACCAGCGTGACAGGCAGGTGGCGGGCGGCGCGCTCCGCCCGGTCGGCGGAGGAGCCGGAACCTATCAGCGCGGCGTCCAGGGCCGCGCTGCGAAAAGGTTCCGGCTTCAGGCCGCTCAGAGCCACGTGGACCTGTCCTTCGGCGCCGCGGAGCGCGGCGATGGTCACCAGCGGGTAGTCAACGTAATCCAGGCGGGTGGCTTTCTGCGCATAGCTTGGCTGTTGACGCACGCCGTCGGGGACGGACAGCGACACCACCAGCTCGCCCGGATCGAGGGCGAGCGTCCCGTCGAAGCGGTCGTGGAATCGCGCGGTGCGACGGCCGTGCGGCCCGACGGTGGCCACGTCGGCATCCGCAAGCCAGAAGGGCAAGGCCGCTTCTCGGTAGGCGATCGTTCCGGCCAGGTTGCCACCCAGCGTGATGTGGCTGCGCGTGGTGTGGTCCGCCACGCGCTCGGCCACCCGGGCTAGGAGCGGCCACGAGCCGTCGTGAATCAGGTCGGCCAGCGACAGCGCGGCACCCACATGCCAGCGTCCGCCGTCGCGCCCGAGACGCCGCGCCTCCGGAATGGCCTTCACGTCGATGACGGCGCCGGGCGTAAGCTGTCCGAGCCGCGTGCGCGTCACCACCTCGGTGCCACCCGCGTAGTACACCGGGTGCTGGCCGTCATCGGCCAACTGCTGATGCACCGCCACGGCCTCTTCCGCCGTCTCGGGCCGCCAGTAGCTGAAATCGGTCGGGATCATCGGGCCGCCTCGGCCGAGCGGGACAGCTGCCACAGGGATTCCGGGGTGATGGGCAGATGATCCACCGGCCGACCGATGGCGTGCGACACGGCGGCCGCCACCGCGGCGGGCATGGCCAGCAGGCCATGCTCGCCGAGCGCCCGGGCGCCGAAGGGCGCGTCGATCTGGGGCGTCTCCACCAGCTCCACCACGTACGCGTCCGGCTGCTCGCCCGCCCGCATGACTTTGTATGTGCGCAGTTGGTTGTTCAACCGCTGGCCGTCCCGGTCGTACAGCACGCCTTCCCGGGTGGCCAGCCCGATGCCCATGCACATGCCCCCCTGGAGCATCGCGCGCGCGCCCGCCGGGTTGATGGCGCGGCCCGCGTCGACCACGGTCAGGGCCCGCACCACCCGGTACTGCCAGGTGCGGGTGTCGAGGTCAATCTCCACCCCCTGGGCGCCTACCGTGAAACTGGGGCCGGGATGACCCTCGCCGGTCTCTTCATCCAGCAGGGTCAGGTGTCGCATGATGTAGCTGCCGCGCCCGATGATCTGACCGCCGACGGCGTCACCCCCCGGGTAGCTGTAGCCGTGGGCCACGTCGCTGACGGTGACAGAGACGTTAGGGTCGGCCGTGAGAAAGACGCGGCCCTGGCCCACCGACAAGTCGCCCGGGGCGCATTTGAGCGCGATGGCCGCCACCGACTTCAGCTGCGCCTTGGCGTCTTCGGCGGCTTCCATCACGGCCCGGCCCGCCATGAAGGTGGACATGCTGGCCACTGTTTTCCAGTGCTCGGGGTCCACCTTCGTGTTGATGTGGGTGTGGATGTGGACCTGGTCCACGTCAATGCCCAACTGCTCGGCCAGGATCTGGGCACTGGTGGTTTTGGTACCGGCGCCGACTTCGACGGTGCCCGTGGATAGGTTGACGGATCCGTCCTGGTTGAACGACACCAGGGCGCCCGAAATCGCGTTGGGCGGGCTGGACGAGGTTTTCCAAAACAGCGCCAGGCCGCGGGCCCGTACCGTATGGGGCCCGGTGGGCTGGACCGGGGGACCGGCCAACAGGGCCGCCGCGCGATCCAAACAGGTTCGGGGGTCTCCCAGTGTCGAGCGCGTGAGCATCATGCGCGTGGGGGTCCGGTCCCCTGGGCCAATGAGGTTCTTGCGCCGGAGCTCCACGGGGTCCATGCCCAACGTGGCCGCCAGCCGATCCATGGTCCGCTCGATGGCGAACGTCAGGGGGAAGTGGCCAAAGCCCCGAAACGCCGTGGCGTAGGTGTGGTTGGTGTACACCGTGTAGGCGTCGCAGCGGACATTCTCCACTCGGTACGGCCCGGTGCACTCTGAGCAGATGGCCCGTGCCACCCGCGGGGTGGAATCCGTATACGCGCCGGTGTCCAGCAGAAACGTGAGCTCTGCCACCTGCAGGAGGCCGTCCCGGGTGGCCCCCAGCTTCACGTCGGCCACCAGCCCCATGCCCACCGGGGAGGTGGCCATGTCTTCCTCGCGGCTGTTCACCAGCTGCACCGGCCGGCCATTCACGGCGCGCGAGGCCAGATAGGCCAGCACCTCCAGCTGGACCGCCGCCTTGCCGCCGAAGGCCCCGCCCACCAGCGGCACGTCCACGATGACCTGGCCCTGCTGCAGGTGAAAGGACTGCGCCAACAGTTTTTGCACTTCAAAGGGGGCCTGGGTGGTGGACTGCACGATGACACGCCCGTCGTGCAAAATCTCCACGCGCGCCGACCGCGTCTCCATCGCCGCATGATCCACCTGGGGGACGGTGTAATGTCCCGACACCGTCACGTCGCTCGCCGCCCATCCCTCGGCCGGGTCGCCCCGTCGAATCTTGGCATGGTCGGCGATGTTGGTGCGGGGCTTCGGGACCACCGGCGGCTGGGCGCGCTTGTACGCGCCCAGCTCCGGGTGGATCAGCGGGGCATCGGGCGCCACCGCCGCCTCCACGCTGGCGACCAGCGGCAGCGGCGCGCAGTCGATGGCCACCCGGCGTGCGGCCGCCCGCGCCTCGGCCTCGCCGTGCGCAATCACCAGGGCCACCGGCTCGCCGTGGTAGCGCACCGTGCCGCGGGCCAGCGGAGGACGGTCTTCCAGCACCTCCCCGCACAGCAGGTCCGCGTCTTGGCCGGTGAGGACGGCCACCACACCCGGCATCCGCCGTGCGGGCGCGACGTCGACCTGGCGGAGCCGCGCGTGCGCGTGCCGGCTTGGGACGATGACGGCGGTGAGGGTCCCCACCGGCGTCGCGTCGCCATTGTACCGGGCACGCCCGGTCACTTTGTTGGGGGCCTCCTTGCGGGCCACGCTTTGCCCCACGGCGTGCATGCAGGGCTCCTCACCATCAGGGCCCGAGCGGGTGTGCGCCCCCTTGGGTGTCTCGGTCGGTTCGGTCGTCGTCTCGGTCGTCGTCTCGGTCGTAGATGTTGGCATGTTAGCAAGAGTGTGGGCAGGGAGGCGGGGGGTTATGTGCCGTCCGTCACCTGATCCAGTACGATGGCGGCTGGGCGGTCGCCGAAACGCCCCACCCGATGGAGCGGCAGACCCTGGGCGGCAAAGGCGGCCTCGACGGCGTCGCCCTTGTGCTCGGGCACGGAAAACAGGAGCCCTCCGGCCGTGACCGCATCGTACAAGAGGCCGAGGCGTGCCTCATCGAGCCCCAGTCGGTCGGTCACGTGGGGCTCGAAAAACCGTCGGTTGCTGCGGCTCCCGCCGGGGAAGGCGTCGCGTGCCGCCAAAAGCTGCGCGCCCGGCAGCAGCGGCACGCGGGATGGATCCAGCACCACCGACACCCCCGCGCCCTCGGCCATCTCCCACAGATGGCCCAAGAGGCCAAACCCCGTCACGTCCGTGCACGCACTGGGGCCGTCCACTCCGCGCAGCACCTGGGCTGCCGGACCGTTGGAGGCCAGCAGCGCGGCCACCGTGGCCGCGACCCAATCGGCGTCGGCCGTGCCGTCCTTGATGCCCTTCACCAAGACACCGGTTCCAATGGGCTTGGTCAAGTACAGGCGGTCCCCAGCCGCGGCCGTGCTGTTGCGCCAGATGTGGTCGGGATGCACCACCCCGGTGACGGCGTAGCCCATCTTGGGCTCCGGGTCGTCAATGGAGTGGCCGCCCAACAGGCTCACCCCGGCTGCCTCCAGCACCTCGCGTCCGCCATCCAACATCGCGCCCAGTGCGGCGAGCGGCAGCCGGTCGGCCGGAAACGCCACCAGATTCAGCGCCGTGAGCGGGGTGCCGCCCATGGCATACACGTCGGACAGGGAATTGTTGGCGGCCACGGCCCCGAAGGTGCGCGGGTCGTCCACCACCGGTGTGAAAAAGTCCACCGTCTGCACCAGGGCTAGGTCGTCCGTCAGTCGAAAGACGCCGGCATCGTCGTGGGTGGCGTTAGCCACCAACACCCGCGCATCAAGACGCGCCGGGGCCACGTGGGCGAGAGCTGCCGTGAGGTCCGCCGGACCCAGCTTGCACCCTCACCCCGACTTGCTGGTCCAGTGGGTCAACTGGAGAATGTCGCTGGGCACAGACTCGCTCACGGGCTCCCCCCTGTTCCTGGGACGAATCGCAGACGCCTCCGGCTCTTGCGGGGTTTTAGCAATGCCCGACGTCAGCGCGGTTCAGCGTACCATAGGGCCGTGAGGTGAGAGGTGTGCATGCGAATAACGAACGCAGTGCCGTCGATGCGGCGGAGCTGCGACTGGCGCCGGGCCGGCATCGGGCCAATCAGGGCTGTCCTTGGATCTTCCGCGGCGAGCTCCTGCGGCACGAGGTGCCGGGTGGATCGGTCGTACGGGTCGTGGATGCGACCGGGCGATTCGTCGGAAGGGGGATCTACAGCGATCGGTCGCAAATCGCCGTGCGCCTGATGACGACCGAGCGCGCGACCCCCGTCACGGTCGAACTGGCGCAGCGGCGCCTCGAGGAGGCCGTGGCCTGGCGGGCCCGGCTCTATCCGGATCGCGACAGCCTGCGGCTCGTGAACAGCGAAGGCGATGGCCTCCCGGGGCTGGTGGTGGACCGCTACGACACCCAGCTTGTGGTCGAGGTCACCACCCAGACGATGGCCGTGTGGCTGCCCGCTCTGGTCAACACCCTGGTGGCGCGGCTCGCCCCCACAGCCGTGTTGGAGCGCGGGCGCCTGTCCGTGCGGGGTCACGAGGGCCTGCCGCAGGAAGACCGCGTCCTGCTGGGGGACCCGCTGCCGCTGGTGTACGTCCACGAGCACGGGGTGACCTATGGCGTCGATGTGGTGGGGGGTCAGAAGACGGGGCACTTTTTGGACCAGTATGAGAACCGCGCCGCCGCCGCCCGGTTTGCGGCGGGCGGCCGCGTGCTGGACGTCTTCAGCCACACCGGGGGCTTTGGGCTCACCGCCCTTGCCCGGGGTGCGACGGCGGTGGTGGCCGTGGACAGCGACGAGCGCTCGCTTGAGCAGGCACGGGGCAATGCGCAGCGGTCCGGCTTCGCGGACCGGTTTGAGACCGTGGCGCAAAACGCGTTCGACTGGCTGCGCCAGGCGAGCGAGGGCGGGCCCCAGTATGAGCAGGTGGTGCTGGATCCTCCCGCCTTCACCCGATCCGCGAAGGCGGTGGCGGGTGCACTTCGGGGATATCGCGAGATCAATTTGCGCGCTTTAAAGCTGGTGAAGCCAGGCGGGACGCTGGTCACCAGCAGCTGCTCGTACCATGTGGACCGTGCGCAATTCCTGGAGGTGGTCGGCGAAGCGGCCCGGGACGCGCACCGCCGCGTGCGCGTCCTCGAAGTGCGGGGCGCCTCACCGGACCACCCCAGTCATCCGCTCCTGCCCGAGTCACGCTATCTGAAGTGCCTCATCCTCGAGGTGCAATAAACGCCGAGGAGGGTCCGCTCATCCGGCCAGCGGGCCGGATGGGCCCCGCTCCCCGCTCGCCTCCTCCAGCGCCAGGCCCTTGGGCTCTGGAAGCACCAGGAGCGTGAGCGCGGCCCCGGCCATGGACGCCAGCGCCAGGATGCCCATGAGGCCCGACAGCTTGAGGTCCACCAGCACGAGGGGAAAGAGAAACGCGCCCAAAAAGGCGCCGGTTTTCCCGGACGCGGCGGAAATGCCATTGGCGGTGGCCCGCACGTTCACAGGAAAGATTTCGGCGGGGTACACAAACGTGGTGGTGTTCGGCCCAAACTCGATGAAGAAATAGCTGATGCCGTAAACCACCAGGAACAGCACCGGCAGGGCGGTGATGGCATGAATCAGGAAGATGGCCCCGTAGGCCGCCCCCATGACCACGAATCCCATGGCCTGCATGAAGCGGCGCCCAATGTGGTCAATGGTCCAGGCCGCCACCCAGTATCCGGGCAGCGCGAACACCAAAAAGATGCCCGCGGAAATGAGAATCGTGTGCAACAGCGTGGCGCCCGGCAGCAGTGCCTTCAAAATCAGGCCGGACGAGACGCCGTTGCCGTAAAACGCAATGTCCAGGAGGAACCAGGACCCGGCGGTGCCAATGAGCCGCAGCAGAAACGGCCGACTCGAAAGCTTTTTGGTCACGCGCTCCTGCGTCATGCCGCCGTCGTCGCCCAACACCGCCTTCACCGACGCCGCCGCGCCCGCCGCGTCCCCTTTCACCCCCGCCAGAAAGCGCGGTGTCTCGGGCATGGTGTAGCGCAGGTACGCCACCACCAGCGCCGGGATGGCCCCGCTGCCCAGCATGATGCGCCAGGCAATGTCGTGGGGCACGCCGCTGCCCAGGAGCACGGCGGCGTACAGCGGTCCGATCAAGAGGCCAGCCCCTGCATCGCAAACACGCTGGCAATGAGGCGGCCACGGGTCTTCTGACGAGAAAACTCTGACGCGATGATGGAACTGGTCGAGTAGTCGCCGCCCACGGCGAGCCCAGGATGATGCGCATCATCAGGAGGAACGTGAAGTTGGGTGAGAAAGCGGACAAAATGGCCGCCGTGGCCAGGACGAGCGCTTCGACGAGCGCCATGGTGCGTCGACCGATGCGGTCGGCCAACCGGCCAAACGTCAGGGCGCCGGCCACCGCCGCCAGCAGCGAGGTGCTGTTGAGCCACATGAGCTGGGTGGTGCTCAAAAGCCAAATGGGGGTCAGGATCGTGGTCACCGTGCCGATGATAAAAAGGTCGTAGGCATCGGTGAAGAACCCGAGCCCGGCCGTCAACACCATGCGCCGCTGCCCGCGATCCCGCAGCGGCGATTGGTCCGTTGCCTGGAAGCTGGCCATTGCTTACCCCCTGTTGCCCGGTAGCGTGCTGCATCCCGCCACCCGGTAGGCTGTCGCAGACTCGATCGAACTATAAGAAGCCTACTAAGGGCGCATGATCAGCAGGTGACGGTGCCGTTGCGATGAGATTAAGTTTTCGTTAAGAGCGGGAGCTCAGTCAGACGCCGCGCCGCTGTCGGGTTCGCGTTCGTGCTCCAAGGTCGCGAACACGCGCACCAGCGCCTCGAGCCCCTGCACCAGCCGTTGGCGTTCGTCGGGCGCCATTTGCCTCCCGACGCGTTGGAATTGGTGCTGACGGCGCGACAGCACCACGTCCACGAGCTGGCGTCCATACGACGAGAGGCGGACGCGCACGACCCGCCGGTCTCCGGGGTCGCGGTCGCGGCGAACCAGATTGGTGCGCACCAGTCGGTCCACCAGTCGGGTGGTGGCGCTCTCCGTGAGCGCCAGCTCCCAGGCCAGCTCACCCATCGTCAGCGGCGGGGCCCGGTTGAGTGCGATGAGGGCGCCCATCTGCGGCGCCGTGCAGTCCAAACCCACCAGCTCATGGTCCTCTTGGGCGTCCAGATACCGCAGGATGCGCGGGAACAGCTCCTGAATGCGCGCCACGAAGGTGTCGCCGTCAATCGCGCCGGGCTCGCGGCTGGGCATCTCTCGGCCTCCTCCCCCGCAGTATAGCCAAAGGATGCGACGCTATGGTGCAAATATTGCACTTGACAAGTTTGTTGGGCGGGGTACAGTCGTGGCAGGAGGGGTGTCGTGTTTGTCGAGCGGGTGGGCATCGTGGGTGCGGGCACCATGGGGGCCGACATTGCCGCCGTGCTGCTGTTGCGTGGCATCCCGGTGCGGCTCCACGATGTGGAGGCGCAGCAGCTGGACCGGGCCGCCGATCGGATTCGTGCCGTGCTCACGCAGCGCGTGCAGCGCGGCCGGCTGCCCGCAGGAGCGGTGGCCGACCGAATGGCGCTTTTGCTTCCGTCCCCCGACCTGTCGGCGCTGGGGGATGTGGATCTGGCCATCGAGGTGGTGCCGGAGCGGTTGGCGCTGAAGCGGGCGGTGCTGTCGCAGCTGGACCACGTGGTGCCTCCGCTCGCCATTCTGGCCACCAACACGTCCGCGCTGCCCGTCCGGGAACTGGCCGAGGCCACCGGCCGGGCTGACCGCGTCATTGGCTGCCACTTCTTCTTTCCGGCCCACACCATGCCGCTGGTAGAAGTGGTGCGCACGGACCGGACCCGCCCTGACGTGCTGGCGGCGGCCGTGACTTTGTGGCAGGAGTGCCGGAAGGTGGCCCTGGTCGTCCCGGACCAGCCCGGCTTTGTGGTGAACCGGGTATTGATGCGCGCGTTGGCCGAGGTGTTTCGGTTCGAAGAGGAGACCGGCGCGGACCCCGCCGCGATCGACGCGGCGCTGGCGTCGTCCGGCGCGGTGCCGATGGGTCCGTTTCGCCTGTGCGATGCGTTGGGGCTGGATGTGGCCCTGGGTGTGGCCGATACGCTGACACGCGAGCTGGGGAAGCGCTTTACGCCGAGTGCCCAGCTCGTGTCGCTGGTGGCGGAGGGGCGCCTGGGGGCTAAGGTGGCCGCCGGCGGATTTTATCCCCCGGGGAGGCCCACGAGCGCCCCCGACCTGGGCGGCAGCGACCGCGACCGGCTGGTGCGTCGGTTTCAGCTGGCGGCCGTCAACGAGGCGGCGCGGCTGTTGGACGAGCGGCTGGCCACCCCCGCGGAAATTGACTTGGCGATGCGGGCGGGCGCCGGGCTCAAGCAGGGCCCACTCAGCTGGGCCGACCACGAAGGGTTGGAGGAGGTGGCGCGCGCCATGGAGGAGATGAAGGCGTTGGAGCTGCATGGGTTTCGGGTGCCCGAGTCGCTCGACCGCCTCGTGCAGCAGGGATGGACCGGCGCCAGCGTCGGTCGCGGGTTCATGCAGGTGACCCAATGAGCGTGGTGAGTGTG
>JAJYPH010000084.1 GCA_021795575.1 Bacillota bacterium | reverse complement strand
CAGGTCGTCGTGAATCAGTGAATAGGTGTGGATGAGTTCCACCGCCAGGGCGGCCGAGAGCATTCCATCGGCATCGAGGTCGAGCCACCGCGCCGCGGCCAGCACCAGGGCGGGGCGAAACCGCTTGCCCGGCGCCAGCAACGCGTACCGAAGCGCCTTATACAAGGGCCTAGGTTCGGCATCATCGGGCGGCAGGCGCCGGTCCAGTTCGGCGTCCACGGCCGCCCGGACCTTGTCGAGCCATGACGCGCCCGTCATAGCCCGGGCGCTTCCGGCCCACCGAGCCACGTCACGGCCTCGGCCCCGTCGGTCCGGTTGACCGCAGCTTCCGCGGCGTCCAGGAGCCGCTGTGCTTCGGCCGAGACCAGGCGTCCCTCCTGGAAGAGGGCCACGGCTTCGTCCAGGGAGGTGCCTCCGCCCTCCAACCGCTTGACGATGGCTTCCAGGCGCGCCACCAGTTGTTCAAATCGTCCCGGCACCGCCTCAGTCATCCCCCACCCCTCCGTGTTTCGCCTCACTGTCTCCTCGCGGGTCCCCCGCTGGGGGGGCCGCCGCAACGGCCGCGTTGGCCGTGACCGTCCACCGGCCATCCCACCACCGCACATCCAGCACCTGGCCCGGCCCCACCGACTGGGCGGTGACGGGGTGGCCCGCCTGATCTGCGACGAGGGCAAACCCCCTGGCCAGGACGGCGGTGGGATCGAGCCCCGCCAAGCGGTTCACCCACTGGGACAGCTCGCGGCTGTCCCCGGCCACGACCCAGCGGAATTGGTCGGCCGCCCGGTCCGCCCACCGGTCCAGGGCGACTCGGCGTTCGGCCAACAGCCGCTCGGGGCTGCGCAGCACGCCGTGCTCCACATAGCCGGCCACCAACCGTCGCTGCTCCGCGATGCGGAGGGAAAGCGAACGGGCCGCGCGTTGGTCCCATTGTGCCAGCTGCCGCGCCAGCTGGCCGTGTTCGGGGACGGCCAGCTCCGCGGCGGCCGACGGCGTCGGGGCGCGCATGTCCGACACGAGGTCCACGAGCGTGGTGTCAATTTCGTGGCCGACGGCCGAGACGACCGGCCGCGGGCACGCGTGCACCGCCCGCACCACGCGTTCATCGTTGAAGGCCGCCAGGTCTTCGCTGGACCCGCCGCCCCGGGCCACGATGACCACATCGACCCCAGGGTGGTGGGCGATCCGAGCCAGGGCCGCCACAATGCCCGCAGGCGCCCCGTCACCCTGCACGGCGGTCGGCGCCACCACCAGCGCCATCCCGGGAAAACGACGCTGGGCCACCGTGATAATGTCGTGCACCGCCGCGCCGCTGCGGCTGGTCACCACGCCGACGGCGCGCGGCAGCACGGGAAGGGGGCGCTTCGGGCGCGACAGGAGACCTTCCGCCCGCAGGCGGGCCAAGAGGGCATCCAACGCCTGCTTCTCAGCGCCGGCCCCCAGCGGCTCCATCTGCTTCACGTACAGTTGCACGGCGCCCTGCGGGCGGTACACGCGCACCTGGCCCAGGACGGCCACCTGCTGGCCCGCCTGGGGTTGAAACCCGAGGGCCTGCGCGTCCTGCCGAAACATGACCGCCTTCAAGCGGCTCACCGCATCCCCGAGCGTCAGATACCAGTGCCCGGACGCCGGGTGGTGCTTGGCTTCCACGAGTTCCCCCGCCACCCACCGGATCTGCAGGGCCGGCGCGTCTTCGACCGCATGAGCCAGTTCTCCCACGAGCTGGCTCACGGTGATGACTTTACGCTCCCACATCGAGCGTGCTCCCCGCCGCCTCGACCGTATTGGCCAGCAGCGTGGCCACCGTCATGGGACCCACCCCCCCGGGCACCGGCGTCAGCGCCCCTGCCACGGCCGCCACGGCCGGCGCCACGTCGCCCAAGAGCCCCCCCGGCGACCGGGTGATGCCCACGTCGACCACCGTGGCCCCGGGCCGAATCCAGTCGGGTTCCACGAGGCCCGGCCGCCCCACGGCGGCCACGACGATGTCCGCGTCCCGCGTCTGCTCCCAGGGCCGTGGGCTTTTTCGGTGCAGCACCGTCACGCTGGCGTCCCGATGCAACAGCAACAGGGCGAGTGGCAAGCCCACCAGCGCGCTGCGCCCCAACACCACCGCGCGACGGCCCGCCACGGGAATGCGATAGTGATCTAAAAGCGCCATCACGCCCCGAGGTGTGCAGGGCACCAGTCCCGGCCGTCCGCTCACCAACCGGCCGAGGCTGTCGGGGTGGAGCCCGTCGACGTCCTTGGCCGGGTCGATGGCGGCGATGACCCGCGCCGCATCCACCTGGGGCGGCAGGGGCAGCTGAACCAGGATGCCATGGACGGCCGGATCCCCGTTCAGCTCCGCCACGGCGCCCAGCACGGCGTCGGTCGAGGCCGTTTCCGGCAGGTTGATCTGCACCGACTGGATGCCCACCTGACGACAAGCCTTCACCTTGCTCCGAACGTAGGCCAGTGATGGCGGGTCCTCGCCCACCAGCACGACCGCCAAGCCCGGCACACGGGGGCCGGTCCAAGCCGCCACCCGCTCCGCCACCCGCTCTTTGACAGCGGCGGCGGCCGGGCGGCCCAACAGCCACAGCACGGACGAAGGCGGGGGCGGGTCGGGAGCCTTCATGTCGTCCCCTCCTTCACGTGTCGGCACGGGTTGTCCCGCTGGGGCCCCTCTGAGCCCGAGAGCGCGCGGGTGGCGGTCGCCTCATCCCGATTCGACACGTCATGGACCCTCCTCGGGTGCGGCGCCCGGTACGGGCACGGGCGGGCGCAGCTCCTCGGCCGCGCGCCCCAAAACGCCGTTGACAAAGCGTTTCGCGGCCGGAGTGCTGAAGCGATCCGCCAACTGGACCGCTTCGGCAATCGCCACCGCCGTCGGCACCTTGGGTTCATGCCCCAGTTCATACAGGCCCACGCGCAAGATGGCCCGGTCGACCGTGCTCATACGCTCCACCCGCCACGCCACGGCCAAGCGGTCCAGGTCGCGGTCCAAGGACACGCGGTTGCTGATCACGCCATCCAGCAGCCGCTGCGCGTACCGGTGGCCGCTCTGCCCCATGCGCGGCACCCTGCGCTCGGCCAGCCGTCCGGGCTCCGCCGCCACCAGGTCATGCTCGTACAGCCACTGGACCGCCGTCTCACGCGCCTTGCCTCGACTGGATCCGCGAAACGTCACCCCGTTCACCTCCTCTCCTGGCTCAGTTCTGCCCCAACGGTCGCAGTCGCGCTACCCAGACTTCGCGCTGCCGGGGTCCGGCTCGCCCTCGGGCGGAAACGTCACGCCTTGCACATGAATGTGCACCTGGCGCACCACGAGGCCGGTCATCGTTTCCACCGCCTGCTTGACCCGGTGCTGCACCTCGTTCGCCACGTCGGGGATGCGGCACCCGAACGCCACCGCCAGGTACAGGTCCACCGTGGCCACCCCGTCCGCCACGTCCACCTTCACGCCCTTGGACAAGCTCCGTTTGCCCAACAGCTCCGTGATGCCGCCCACCAGGCCTCCCGACATGCCCGCGACCCCAGCCACCTCAGCGGCGGCCATCCCCGCAATAATCTCCACGACGTCGTTCGCGATGTGGACGCTGCCGGCGTCGACCGCTTCCTCCTCCACAGTTCCCTCCTCCCGCGTTCTCACGCGGCTCAGGCCCCGGCGATGCGGTCAGCCAAAAAGTGCGTCGACAACTCGCCCGCGACGAATGCGGGGTCCTCCATCAGCTGGCGGTGCAGTCCCACCGTCGTGTGCACCCCCTCCACCTGGAATTCATAGAGTGCCCGCCGCATGCGGGCGACCGCTTCCTGGCGATCCCGCCCCCACACCACCAACTTGGCCAGCAGTGAATCGTAAAAGGGCTGCACCTGATAGCCGGGATAGGCTCCTTCATCCACGCGTACGCCCGGCCCCAAGGGCGGCACCCACGTCGTGACCGTCCCCGGCGACGGGCGGAACTGGTGCTCGGGATCCTCGGCGTTGATGCGGCACTCGATGGACCAGCCGGACATCTGCACATCCTGCTGCCCAAAGGAGAGCGGCTCGCCGGCCGCGATGGTGATCTGCTCCTTCACGATATCAATGCCCGTCACCATCTCCGTCACCGCATGCTCCACCTGAACCCGGGTGTTCATCTCCATGAAGTAGAATCGCCCATCCTCGTCCAGCAGGAACTCCAGGGTGCCGGCAGACGTGTAGTCCACCGCGCGCGCGGCCAGCACCGCCGCCTCACTCATGGCCGCCCGCAGTTCGGGGGTCAGCGCGGGCGATGGGGCTTCCTCCATGACTTTCTGACGTCGGCGCTGCAGGGACGACTCCCGCTCCCCCAGCGTCACCACGTGGCCGTGCTCATCCGCCAGGACCTGAATTTCAATGTGCCGCGGATTGGCGATGAAGCGTTCGAGGTACACGTCGGCGTTGGAGAAGGACGACTGCGCTTCGCGCGCGGCGCGCTCAAAACTTTCAGCGAGCTGATCCGCCGACTCCACGATCCGAATACCGCGGCCCCCGCCCCCACCACTGGCCTTCACCAACAGAGGATAGCCCAGACGCTCGGCCGCCCGGCGCGCATCCTCCACCGAGGCGACCACCCCGTCCGACCCGGGAATGACCGGCACGCCGGCCTGCGCCATGGTGCGGCGGGCCGCCGCCTTGTCTCCCATGCGCTCGATGGCTGCCGGCGGGGGGCCGATGAACTTCAGCTTCCAGATGCGGCACACCTCAGCAAACCGATGGTTCTCGGACAGGAAGCCATAGCCTGGATGAATGGCCTCGGCCCCCGTTTGGACCGCCGCGTTGATCACGTTGGGAATATGCAGGTAGCTCTCGGACGACGGGGCAGGCCCGATCGGAAAGCGCTCGTCCGCGTAGCGAACGTGCAGCGCATCCCGATCGGCCTCCGAATACACCGCCACCGTCTGGATGCCCAGTTCTCGTGCCGCGCGCAGGACACGCATGGCAATCTCTCCACGGTTCGCCACCAGGATCTTCTTAAACAGCCTCTACACCTCCGCCTCTGTTCACCCTATGACACCACAGGGCGTCGGGGGTGTCCAGAGGGTCAGGAACTGCCGCCAGGCCCGGTCTTGGGAATGATCACGATGTCCTGCGGCGGGATGCCCGTGACTTGGGTGGTGGTATCGGCAATCTGGGCCACCTGCTGTGTGGTGAGCCGCGACTGGCCAACCACAATTTGCGCCGAATTCGGGTCCAGGGTCACCACGGCGAGCGGGAATCCGTGCCCGGACAGCACCCCTTCCACCTGCATGGCCTGCTTCCACGACTGCTGGTCCTGCACCAGCGTGAGCTCGGCCTGGCTGCGGGCCGACGCCGACACGCTGGAGTTTTTGATGATGCCCTGCAGGGTGGCGATCTCGCGGCTCATCAACTGGTCCCGACTCTGCTTCAAATTGGCGAAGTAGTTCGCCGTCAGCCGGCTGGATGCGCCGGCTGTGCTCGGGGGCGCGGCTGTCGCCTGGCTCCCTCCGGACCCCGGTGTGCTGGGGTGATGGTAGGCCACATAGCCTACCAGAACCGCGAGCACCCCCAGAAACGCAATGAACCGCACCAACGCTGACCGATTCACGCCCGATCGCCTCCTCACCATCTCGATGCTGCTGCTCGATGCGTCCAGGACCGCTTGCTTGCAATGCGTTCTGAGCCCTTTCCGTCCTCGATGTTATTGGTCCGGCAGGACCACGACCTGATAGGCGGATACCTGCAGGAGGGTCTCGACCGCCGTGGTGATCTCCTGGCGCACCGCGGGCGCGGGCGCCCCACTGGCCACCACCACGACCCCCTGAACCTGGGGCGCGAGTACGCGCTGACCCGTACGGTGGCTCGCGAACTCGGTTTCCGACCCCGCCGCCAGCGACACCGCCACGTGGACGACACCACTGCCGGGGATGGCCGCGACGACCCCCGCCACCACTTGGTCCAGCCGCGCCTCCTGCGCTGTGAGGCCCGAGCCCCCGGCCGCGACGGAGGCGGCCGGGGGCCGGCTTCCCTTCGCGGCCCCGCCGCCCCACGAGCCCCAGGCCACCAGGGCAATCCCCAGCGCGCCCACCACCATCAGGCGCCACATCGTGGACCGGTCGTCCTGCCACAGGGTGGCCAAGCTAGTGCGCCAGTTGGGCTTCATGTCCCGCTCTCCCCTCTCTGGGGCCCGGTGCCGGCTGCACCACCACGTGCACCTGTCCGGCGGGCACCTGCATCACCTCCTCCACGGCGGCCCGCGCGGCGGCCGCCACTCCCGGCGCCAGGTGCGCCCCCCAAATGGCCACGTCCACGCCCCTTGGGTGGGGCGTGACCGCCACGCCGTCCACGCCCGGGAGACTCTCCACCACTGCGGCCACCTCCTGGCGCTCCTGCCGGCGCACCAGCTGGCCCAGATGGCTGGGACTGGACGGGGCCAGCCAACGGCCCGCATTGGCGCGGGCCAAGCCGCGCACCAATCCCCACACCGGGGCAATCAGGGCCAGCAGGATGATGAGCCCCGCCACCAGCGTGGCGTACCGCTTCAAGTCGCCCACGGGCAGCAGCCACTCCATCAGCGTGGCCAGGAGGGCCAGCACGATGAGGGTGCGCACCCACTCCGCCACCCCCGGGATCACGGGGCCACCCCGCTGGCGGTGGAGACGACCATCGACACCGTGAGAAAGAACATGAGCGCCACCGCCGCGCCCACGGCCGCCAACAGACCGAGACCTGCGGCCATGGCCTGGAGCGTCCTGCCCACGCTGGCCACCCCCAAAGGCTCGGCCCCCGCCGCCGCCAACCGGTACAACAAGCTCAGCAGCAGCACCTTGACGAGGGGAAACGCCACCGTCAGCATGACGCCCAGCGCCACGGTCACACCAACGGCCGTCAGCAGGAGCCCGGAAGACCGGAGTACGACGTCCATAGCATCGGAGAACAACTTGCCCACCACGGGAATGGCTGCGTTGGTGAGGAACTTGCCGGTGCGGAGCGCCAACCCGTCGGCCACCTTGCCGGCAGCATTCTCCATGGCCACGATGGCCAGAAACACCGTCAGCAGTCCACCGAGGCTGAACATGGCCACCTGCTTCAACAGGCTGGCCAGCTGGGTGAGCCGAAACTCGGGCATCCAGGCCGACACTACCTCTAAAGCCACCGCCAGCAGCACCAGCGGCAGGACCCAGTTCGTGGTCGCCAGCGCCACCACGTTGACGGCGGCCACAATCAGCGGGTGGAACAGCCCGGCCGAGGTCAGGGCTCCGCTGGACGCCATGAGGACGACCACCACGGGCATCGAGGCTTCCATGAGGTGCAGCAGACTTTCCATCATGCCCGCCACCACCGCGACAGCCATCCCGAAGGATGACAGGGCCACGGCCACCAGCGCTGCGGTCACCACCAGCTGCGCGACGCGGGCCACATCCCGTCCTGGGAATGCGTCCGCGAGCCGCATGATCACCGCGCCCACCACGGTCAGCACCAGGAGAATCCCCAAGAGGCGGCCCTCCAGCAGGACATCGCCCCCCACCGCCTGCAGCAGGGCGTTCAGCAGCTGCTGCACGTGAAACGGACTTTGGTGCGTCAGCAAGTCGTGCACCACCGTCCCCACCGACAGCGGCTGCGCACCCGAGTTCTTGCCGAGCACGGCCAGGGCGTGGTCGAGCTGAGCCGTATTGAGCGTTTTGAGTTCCTGGGCCGTGGGGTTCACGGACGCCGCCCACACCCGGGGGCCCCACCCCGCCCCGGCCGTCAGGCCCACTCCCGAGGCCAGCATCCATCTGCGCACCCTCCGTTCCTCCTCGCTTCCCCCCGGCGCTCCCACAGCCCGACGCTTCAACCGGGAATCATCTTGAACAACACCTGGACGATGGCCGTCAGGACCGGGACCGCCAGCACCAAAATCAAAACTTTCCCTGCCAGCTCCACCTTGCCCGCGAGCGCCCCCTCCCCGGCGTCCCGCGCCACCTCGGCCCCCAGCGTGGCCAGGTAGGCGATCCCCAGCACTTTCAGCAGCAGCGACAGGTACAGCCCTCGCACGTGAGCCAGCGCCGCCATCCGGCCGAGTGCCGCGACCACCTGCGCCAGCGGCACCAGAATGGCCAGCAGCAGCACGACCGCCGCCGCCACCCGCACCACCATCGCCACGGACCGCTGCTGAAACTGCCCCAGCACCACCAGGAGCACGGTGGCCGTGAGTCCCACACCCACCAAGCGCAAGGCTGTGGCCATACCCAGCGCCCTACAGGTGGAACAGGGTGAGCACCGTCTTGAACAGCTGCCCGATGACCTGCACCACCATCAGGAGCATGACGGCCACCCCTCCGACCGCCACCAAGTTCCCCAACTCCTTGCGGTTGACACGGTCCAAGATTTCGTATGCAATCGCCACCACGAACCCAATGCCCGCCAACCGCAAGATGAGGTCGATGTTGACCATGCCGCCTCCTTGCCCCACGCGCCTACGCCACCAGCACCGCCAGCGCCACCCCAGACAGCGCCACCAGGCTCGCGAGCGCACGCCCCGTGCCATCTCGTGCGCGACGCGCATCAGCCTCCAATCGGCTCAAGCGCTCGCGGCACGCTTCCAGATGCACCACCGCCTGTTCGCGCGAATAGCGCCCCAGCACAGGCCCCAGCTCTGAAAGCACCGCGACGTCCTCGGGCGCCAAAAAGGCGGCCGCCTGCACGCTGTCGCGCCAAAGTTCGTCGGTGGTCCGTGTCGACCCGAGCTCCGCGACAAAGCGCTGGCTGGCGTGGGAGACCCCCAGCGGCGTGCCGGCCCCGGCCGCCGCCACGGCCCGGCCCAGATCCCGCCCCTGCCACACGACTTCGGAGGCCAGCCGCCGGAGCCAGGTTTGCCACCCCTGCAGCTCCTCGACGCGCCGCGCATACGGGCGCTGGGCCATCCGGCCCGCCAGGAAGCCCCCGAGGGCCAGCAGCATGGCGCCCAGCACGCGCACCGACCACAGCGCCGGCATCAAACGCGCACCACGCCCTGGAGCCGCCCCTGCGGGCCCAGCTCCACCAGCGCATCCACCACCAGGTTGCGGAGCAGGGCCCCCACGATCGGGTGTCGGCGGGCCTCCGCGCGGTCGCCCGCATGTGCGGTGGCCAGCACCGCACATCCCGAGCGCCGAGCCCACTCGAGGGCCGCCACGTCCTCAGCCCCACCCACCTCGTCCACGGCCACGGCGTCTGGGCCCAGTGCCCGCACCGCCGCCCGAAGACCCGCGGGTTTGGGCCACCCGTCCAACACGTCGGTGTGAGCCCCCAAATCGAAACGCCCCGGCCCGGGCCCGCCTTGAATCTCGCTGCGTTCGTCCACCACCACCATCCGCCGACCGGCGTCGGACCACTGCCGAATCACGTCCCGGAGCACAGTGGTTTTCCCAGTGCGTGGTGAACCGATCAGCAGCAGTGAGGGCGCCGCGCGGTCCGGCAGGGCCGCCCTCACCGCCCGCAGCACGGGGTCGGCCGCGCCCCGCACCGCCCGCGCCACCCTGAGGTCCACGCCCGTCCAGTCGCGCACCGTCGCCACCCGCCCCTTCTGAAGCACGGCACGTCCGGCCAGGCCCGCCCGATGACCACCCGGGAGCGTGAGGAAGCCCTCCGCCAACTCATGCTCATGCGCGTACAGAGAGCGCTCGGCCAGGCGTTCCACCAGCGCTCCAATGTCCTCCGCCTCCAGCACCGGCAACCCGACCGGTCGATCCGACGCCCCCTGCGGGCCGAGGTACGTCGACCACCCCGCGCCATACAGCGCGACCGGGCGGTGGACGCGAAAGCGCATTTCTTCAAGCCCGGCCGCCTGTTCCCGCCGCTGGCTGGAAAACCGCACGAACCCCGGCACCAGCGAAGTCGGCACCCATTGTTCGAGCCCCGCGGCGGGACCCGTGGGCAGGGCGTTGACCATGCGATCCCTCCTGTGGGCGATTGGTAGCTAAAGGTATGGGACGGGCCAACGGCATAGACCCGTGGGCTCGCTGAGATTGGCATCCCGCCGTTCTCGGCGGGGCCCCGCGCCGGCGATCCGCCCGGACCGCTCCACGGACCCGACTTAGATCCCAAACGGCTCGCGCGGATTGACGCCGCTTCCCCCGTGTGGTTTAGATTGAACGTTCAATATATTCTCCGTCGCACGGTCGGCGGAGCTGATCGGAGAGGACATCCTTGCCTCATAGGCCGGATTCGACGGACGCCCGGCGCGAACACGTGAGACGTGCGGCGTTGGAGTGCCTGGTTGACGGCGGCTTCGCGAGCCTGTCGGTGCAGGACATTGCCCGCCGCGCCGGCGTCAGCACAGGCATTTTGTACCACTATTTCACCAACAAAGACGACATCCTGCTTCAGGCGCTGGCGATGGCGTTTCGGGAAGCCGACGCGGCGCTGCGGGCGGAGGTGGCACGTGCGCCTCACATGGGATCAGGCGGAGGCGCCGCCGGAGGGCCAGGCGGCCGCCTGCCCCGATACCTGCAGGCCGCCGCGACGATGGGGCGGGACCACCGGGAGGCCACGCGGGCCCTGATGGCGGCGCTGGGGCACACCGGGGCGTCGCCCGAGGTCCGGGACCGGGTGGCGCACCTTTTCGCCGACTTCCGGCGCTACGCCCACGAGCTCGTGCTCGAGGATCTTGAGGATCTTCATGAGGCGCGGGCGCCGATGTCGCGGGCACAGACGGAGGCTGCCGCCGCGCTCATTGTGGCGATGGGAATCGGGTTGGCGTGCCAGTGGGCCGTGGACCCTGACGCCGTCAACACCGACGCCGCCGGCTGGGCATTCCAGCGCCTCTGGCGCACCCGCGGTCCGCTGTCGGACGACGGAGAATCGCCTGCGGCACCGGATCGGCGCGTCAGCGTCTCTCGTGACGATGCACATGACCGAGAAGACGATCGAGAAGACGAGCGAGGAGGTTTGTAATGCGGTATCAGTCGTATGCGTACGGACAGAACCACTGGGACCGCGACCCGGACTTGCGCCACGTGCTGGCGCGGTACTGGCCCGCTTATGTTGAGCACATGCCCGCCTTCGAGCGGTTTGGCGAACTGGTCGGGCGAGAGGCGTACGAGGTGGCCGACCATGTGGACCACGCGGCGCCACCCGTGCTCGTGATGCACGACCTGGATGGCCGGCGCGTGGATCGCGTGCGCATGTCGCCCGCGGAAGTCGCGCTTCTGACGCGACTGGCGTCCATGAATAGCGGCGTCTATGACGGCGGAAGCTGGCACCGGCACTACGCGGAGGGCTATCTGCTGGCAGACCCCGGCCTGTACTGCATCATGACCATCACCAACCAGACGGCCTACGTGATTCACAAATACGCACCAGAGCACGCGGCGTGGAAGGACCGGCTGCTGCGCGGAGAGTTCTGGGGTGCGACCTGGATGACTGAGGTGCAGGGAGGCAGCGATCTGGGCGCCAACACCCTGCGCGCCGTGCACACCGGGAGCGGCTGGCGCCTTGACGGGGAAAAGTACTTCACCAGCGGAGCGGGTCTGTCCGATGTGGCCGTGGTCACGGCCCGACCCGAGGGTGCTGGCGATGGCCCCAAGGGGCTTGCGCTGTTTTTGGTGCCCCGCGTCGACGAGTCTGGCGCGCTCAACTATCGCGTGCGCCGCCTCAAAGACAAAAGCGCCACACGCGCCGTACCCTCCGGCGAAGTGGAGTTTGAGGGCAGCCAGGCTTTTCTCGTGGGTCGTCCCGAGCACGGCATCTACTATACCCTGGAACTGCTGACGGTCTCGCGGCTGGCGAACGCGGTGGCCGCCATGGGCATCGCCCGCAAGGCGCACTTGGAAGTACTGGAGCGCGTTCAGCGCCGGCACGCCTTCGGCCGGCCGCTGGCGGACCATCCCTTGGTCCGACGCGACCTGACCGATATGGAAGTGCGCATCGCGGGCGGCTTGGCTCTCAGTTTCCACGCCGTCGACCTGTTTCAGCGCGCGTGGACGGAGACGCCCCCCTACACCACCCGGTATCATGCCGCTCGGTTTGTGTCCCATCTGGCCAAAAACCGGACCGCGGATCACGCGCAAGCGGTGACGGGCCTCGCCATGGAGCTTTTCGGCGGCGTGGGCTTCCTCGAAGAATACGCGGTCGCGCGCTGGCACCGGGAAGCCCTCATCACGCCCATCTGGGAGGGGCCCAGCAACGTGCAGGCGCTTGACCTCATGGAGGCCATGCAGAAGAAGCAGGCGCATCAGACGCTTCTGGCCGACTTGGTCCCACGACTCCAGCGCGTCGGCACGCCCGAGGCTCGCTTGGCGATTGAGACGATGGAACAAGCGGTGGATCGGCTGACCACCTCGTCGCCGGACGAGGCCCAGTGGCATGCCAAAGATGCCACGGCGCGCCTAGCCGACGCCGTACAGGTGGCCCTGCTGTACGATCTCGCGGCCGCTGCTCCCCGCTACGGCTCCTTGGCCGCCCTGTACGCCCGACGGTTCCTCGGTGGGGAAGAATATCCGGCGTGGGCGCTGGGGTGTCCGGAGGTGTGGAAGATGTGGGATTCTGACCTGTGGAGCTCTCATCCCCCTTCACCCCGCGAACTTCCCGCGCAATGAGGAGGCGATTGTAATGCGGGCGTTGGTGGTGCACGAAATCTTGCCGGCGGCCGCCGCAGGCCACACGGGGGCCGAGGTGGTCGACGGGACGCGCCGGATTACTTACCCGGATCTCTATGAACGGGCCGTCCGACTGGCGAACGCCCTGCAGCAATTGGGGGTAACCCGGGGAGCGGTTCTCGGGATAATGGACGTCAACACTCTGCACAATCTTGAAATGCACTACGCCAGCTCGATGCTGGGTGCAGTGATCTTGACGCTCAATTTTCGGTTGTCGGCCGACGACCTGCTTTACACGGTCCGACACGGGAGGGCCGACTGGCTCTTCGTCTCGGAAAGCTTTCAACCGATCGCAGCGCCGTTGCGCCAGGAGTTTGCCAAGCGATGGGTCTGGCTGGCCGACAACCGCGAGGGGCCGGAGCCCGGCGTGCCCACGTTGGAGGCGTTGGTGCTGGCGGGCTCGGTGCGCGTGCCGGATGAGGCGGCCCGAGTCCAGGAAACGGACCCGTTTTCGCTGTTTTACACCACCGGCACCACGGGCCGTCCCAAAGGAGTGCTGTATCGCCACCGAGACATGGTGCTGGCGTCCCTGGGCATCCTCCATCACCTGGCAGTGCATCCCGGCGGGGCCGCAGCCAGCCGGCACGACGTGTTTTTCCCTGCCATCCCCTTTTTCCACATCCATGGGTGGGGCACCGCGCTGTCGGTGCCGTATCTGGGAGCCAAGCTTGTCCTTCCGAGACGGGCCGACCCCGCCGAACAGCTGCGCCTCATTCGCGAAGAGGGCGTGACGTGGACCAACATGGTGCCCACACAGATTCATATGCTCTTGAACCAAGCCGATGCCGCCGGCCTGCAGGACTTGGCCCCGCTGAAAATCTTGACCGGTGGCAGCCCCTTGCCTACCGGTCTGGCCCGCCGTCTCCGAGACAAGGGCGTACGGTACAGCCTGATATACGGCGGGTCCGATCAACTGGCCACCAGCATTTCGGTCCTGCCGCCCGACGTCGATCCGACGTCAGATCCGGCGTGGGATGCCCTCGCCCGCGCCACCAAGCCGCTGGGAATGGTGGAGGTGCGGCTCGTGGATGACGAAGGCCGCACCGTGCCTCACGACGGAACGAGCATCGGTCGCCTGGATGTGCGTTCCCCGTGGCTTCCGGCAGGCTACCACAGGGACGCCGCTCGCAGCGCAGCCAGCTTCGTGGAGGGTTGGTTTCACACCGGAGATCTGGCGGTGGGCAACCCCGACGGCACGCACTACGTCGTGGACCGCGAGGGAGACGCACTGAAGAGCGGCGGCGAGTGGATTGCCACGGGGGTTATCGAGGCACTGCTTTCTGAGCACCCGCTGGTGGCGGCGGTTGCCGTCATTGCCCGCCGCGATGAGCGCTGGGGCAGTCGGCCCCTGGCGGTGGTTCACGCGCGGGCAGAGGTCCCGGCATCCGTGCTGCAGGAACATCTCATGGCCTCGGTGCGGCGTGGCCAGCTGGCCCGGTTCTGGGTGCCCGACGCGTTTGTTTTCGTGGATGCGCTCCCGGTGACGAGCGCGGGCAAGATTGACAAGGCGGCGCTGCGCCAGTCATGGGCCTAACGGGATGTCCCCCCGCGTCGACGGCCGGCCGCGCGTCGCCCGCCCGCGCCGGCGAAAGCCGCCCGCCCCCGGGGGGGGACGAGCGGCACTCAAGCGGCGGCGAGCTTTAGTCGTGCCGGCTGCCATGCGCGCCCGTGTGTCCCTCGAGGGCCCGGTCAACCAACTGGTCCGCCTCCGCGTCGTCATCGGTGCGGTCATCCTCGTCGGTCACGAGGCGGTCCGCCGCGCTGTCGAACACTACATAGCCACAGTGAGGGCACGTGAGCTCCACGCCGTCTTGAGAAAACAGGTGTTCCGCATAATAGCTGGGCTGGTCGCACTGGGGGCACTCCAACTCCACATACGCTTCATCGTCGTCGAGATCGCCCAGGTGCTGGGACGGCGTGTCAGTGCC